>JANLRK010000266.1:0-3820 GCA_031361585.1 Pirellula sp.
CGCCCCTTACGACGACAAGCCAGTTCCCAAGGTCATCGACTTTGGCCTAGCCAAAGCGATCCACCAGTCACTGACCGAGAACACCCTGCATACGGCGCACGACATGGTGCTGGGAACTCCGTTGTACATGTCGCCCGAACACGCGCAGCTGAACAACATCGACATTGACACCCGCTCCGATATTTATTCCCTGGGTGTGCTGCTGTACGAACTGTTGACCGGGAGCACGCCACTGGAAAAAAAACGCTTCAAGCAAGCGGCCTGGGAGGAAATGCGTCGGATGATCCGTGAGGAGGATCCGCCTCTGCCAAGTCTTCGGCTGAGTTCGGCCGAGACGTTGCCATCGGTTGCTGCCGGCCGGCACTCAGAACCCGCGCGGTTGACCAGGCTGGTGCGTGGCGAACTGGACTGGATCGTGATGAAGGCGCTGGAAAAGGATCGCACGCGGCGGTACGAAACCGCCAACGGCTTCGCGGCAGATGTACTGCGTTACCTGGACGGCCAGCCCGTGCAGGCAGCGCCACCTAGCCGTCGCTACCGGATTCGCAAGTACGCAAGAAGACACCGCGCGGCTCTGGCGACATCTGTGGCGATCGTCCTTCTCCTCATAATTGGAACTGCGGTTAGCTCTTGGCAAGCGTTGCGTGCTGTGAAAGCTGAGCAGGCTGCCATTGCCGATCGTGATAGCGCTAAAACATCCGCGTCGGTCGCCATCGCCGCGTCGCGCCGCGCCGAAATCGTAATTAAATTCCTCACGCAAGACTTGCTCGCCCAAGCGGACCCGGAAAACAATCCAGATGGTGACAAAGTTACAGTGCGAGAATTGCTGGACCGCGCAAGCGATCGCGTCAATGAAAACATGCCGTTGCAGCGCGAGCCGGAAGTCGAGGCTACGATTCGCAGGGTCCTGGGTAGCACATATGATACGCTTGGATTGTACCAACCGGCGGAGATACACTATCGTCGCGCTCTTGATGTTTTCCGCAAGATTCAGGGGGAGAATGGGAATGATACGCTTGAAATAATGGCAATTCTCGGCCAAGTACTGCGCAACATGGAACGGCTACCGGAGGCGGAACAAATGACTCGCGACGCATTGATCCTACGTCGGGACGCATTTGGTCGCGACCACCTAGAGACTCTTGCGTTGGAAAGCAATCTTGCCATCCTCCTTAAAGATCGCGGAAAGCTGATCGAAGCAGAGCGGATGTTCCGTGACAATTTGGCAGCGACCCAACGCATTCTTGGAATAAAGCACGAAGAGTCGCTTATAAGCATTTTGAATCTGGCCTGGATGCTTGAGGCAACGGGACAAACCGAAAAGCTGCGCGAAGCGGCTTCACTTCTTCGAGATCATTTAGAGGAGTTCAAGAATGTCTTTGGTGAGGACAAACCCAAATTCCTGATGGCACTGCATGAGTTTGCCGAGTCGCTTCGTCTTTTAGGCGAGCTGGTCGAAGCCGAACAATGCAATCGTCAATGTCTTGAACGAAGTGAACGCGTATTCGGTCCAACGCACGATGAAACGCTAGGCACCATGAACAATTTGGGCCTCTGTCTTTTGGGTCAGGGGAAGGTCGCAGAAGCAGAGGTGTTGTTTCGAAAAATCGAATCTGTCGAATCGATTAGCTTTCCCGAAAGTGTTCGTTTGGCAACGACTCGAAACAATCTGGCGCTTTCTTTGGATCGCGGGGGAAAGTCGACTGAAGCGATCGAGCTTTACCGAAAGTCCCTTCCCGCGTTCAAAGGCGTCTATGGTGGCGGCAATCCTCAGACGCTGCGTCTTCTACTTAACTTTGCGAGGGCGCTGCGCGATGACGGACAATTCCACGAGGCACTAGTCATCTATGAGACATTCATCGCGGATTCACGACTTGAACCGATTCCAACTTATCCGGACTGGGCAAGACTACCGATCGATTGGGGAATCGTCCATTTACGTCTGCAGGAATTCGACTTGGCGGGTGCCAAGTTCCGCGAAGCGATTGCGTACTGCGATAGGAATTCTCTGGACACTTGGCTTCGAGCTTACGCACAAACTTGCCTGGGAGATACGTTTCTTCACGAGCAAAAATTCGCGGAGGCGGAACCGTTGCTGCTCGCAGGTTACAATGGAATGAAGTTGCGCGAGTCAATGATCCCAAAGCAGGGCGCTTCCCGCCTTTCGGAGGCTCTTGAACGCCTCGTGCAACTCTACACCGAATGGCACGCCGCCGCAACAGACAAAGTCTATGACGCCAAAGCAGCCGAGTGGCAGCAGAAATTGGACGAAATCAACGCTGCAGCCAACGCCGAGCCTTTACCAACCACCGGCAACGCGAAATAGCCATGAATGAAAGCGTTAACGGCATTACCGTTCTTTTTTTCGACCTGTACGATCAATTTTAAGTTGCCGTGAGTAGCCAAAAAGCCCGAACGATCCACCGGTCAAGCAAGCATCCAAAAATCAAAGAGCCAAATGGCTTGACTTCGGACTATCATCGTCTGAAATTAGATCGGTTCTTACACCTTGTCCCGGTTCAGATACGGTTTCGAGTTGGGCCGCACGCTTGCCTTTTGCCGACTCAATGCGCACCGCGTTCTTGATGTTCGTCCCATCATGGACAACAGGTGGCACCTTTTTCGCCTGCTGTGATAAACGCAATGGGGAGATGGGCGGTGGTAAATCGCGCCAGGATCGCTTCTGCGGCTCGCAGCTCAGAGAATACTTTCGCAAAGGATGGGAAGTACAACGCCGACTTCGAGCCTTCTAGTGAGGATTTCGTTTCGCAGCAGGCCTCGATCTTTCGCGCGCATGGTGCATGCAAGGAATTGCCGGAGGACTGCCATACGGCGACAAAAGGGCGATTGAACTTCAGGTGTCCGCGAGGAAACATGCAAGCGTAGGACTCGGGTATGTATTCAGCGGGCATTACGAGGGAGAACACTGGCTCGGGACGTTCGCCGTCTATACTCTGACGAATGTTGCAAGCACTTGCGCATCGGTGCAGGGTCACTCGCTGCAAAAGTGAACTACAACGACTTAGCAACCGACGTCCGATAAGCCGCCAATGCAGGGATGATGCCTGCAAGTATTCCGATCAAGACCAAGCCTGGCACGATATAGGGTTCCATCGTTGAATTGATACTAAAGAAATCGATTCGAACTCCGGTTGCTGGTTCGGTCCACCCGTTGCTCAAGGGGCCGATCGCATGCCCAACGATCCAACCGATAAAGCCCCCACCCACTGCAATCATTACCGACTCTGCAAGGATGATGGCCGTGATATGATCTCGCGACGCACCGAGCGCACGCATCACCGCAATGTCCCGCTTGCGTTCGTTCATGCTGTTGTAGATTCCGACCAGTATGCTGATGGCGCTCACGACACACACCAGACTTGTGATTGCGAGCAATGCCCATTTGATCGGTGTTACAAAGAAGCCGAGCAATCCACCGATGACGCTGATCGGGGAGACCGCTTGAGCAAACGCAGTCTTGTTCACGCTTCGCTGTAGGCCGATCGCATTTGGACCATTGGGCTTCACCAATATTGCAGTGACCTCCCGTTTCTCGATCGGCAATCGCACTTTCGAAAATTTCGATTCTCGTTCAGGTGCGGCAGCAGTCCCCTTCTTTTCTTGCCCTGACTCTTCATTGCGTTCAGGTGCGACGTGCCCCTCGAGCAAATAGAAGCCCTCGATATTGATGAAGGCTCCGCGATCGTTAGGTGTTCCGGTTGGCTCGAGTATTCCAACGATATGGAAACCTTGATTGTGTTGGGCACCACCCGATGCGCCATGCGAAGCAAATATTTCATCACCCAATTTCAGCTTCATT
>JANLRK010000481.1:0-4263 GCA_031361585.1 Pirellula sp.
CTGCTGTCCCATTGGCCGTCAAATTCAGTTGGGTGAGCTGAGCATCGATTTCAGCATCAACGAAGTTCAACGAGGTCACAACGCTAATGGGTAGGAGTAACCTCCGGTCGTACGGTAGCGATATGGAAACGGGCACGATTCGATTCCAAAAACGAGCCAAGATCACATGTTTGCCTGGTCGATGACAAAGGGCTCGCATCGGCCCATCAAAAATTTCGACCGAGGCCGGATCGTCGGAGTGAAAGAGGGTCCATTCGGTGACATCGGTTTCCTTGCCATCCGAGAACCTTGCAATCGCTCGTAGTGGGATCGATTGCACCTGATCGATAGCGATCGCATCGGCTGGATCAATTCTCAAATCCAAAAGTCGTCGTTGTGGCCCGCGCTTCGCTCCCTGCTTAAGCCAAGTTTGCAAAATAGCAACAGATGACGAGTCCTCCTCAAAGACGACGTCACCACCGTGATCTAGCTGACCGAGAGGCTTAGCAAGTATCAGGCTTTTGTTAGCGTCGACGAGATTTACACGTCTTCCTTCGGCAAATTGGACAATCGATGCGTAGTCAGCTTTGGGGTCACTACCGAACAGGGACAGATGGAATCCGCCGCGTCCAGCCGCCGCTCCATGGCATGCACCCGCGTTGCAGCCGGCACGAGTGAGCAATGGCAGAACTTGAGAATCGAAGTCAACAAGTATATCCGGGGAACTTCCCGATACGCCCTGAGGGTCGCTTAGCTGTAACGCGAGTAGCAGCGCTGCGAACATCATTTCTTCGCATCCTTTTCTTCACTTGCCGCCGCTTCGACTCGTTCCTTGCTCTCCTTTGCCCACTTCGTTAGGTATTCCTGCGCTTTGGAAGTACCGTAGGCGAGGTCAGCGACGGCTGTTGCGATGCGATAGATTTCGCGACGCACGGCTTCGTCTGCTTTCATTGCGTTCTCGATTTTGTCTGCTATTAACGTGACTTGTTCGTCGGTTGCGGTCTTTTGAATGAGCGGTCGAACAAGTCCGCTTACATCCGGCGCAGTTCCCTTCTTGATATCACCCTGCATTGACCGCATGGCGTCTTTGCCGACAAGCTCCTCCATGGTCGGCACTTGCCCTCCGATTACTTCCGTGATCGACTTCACAATTTTTGGAAGGTCGACTTGCAAGCTAGGTTGAATCAAGGCGTAATTCGCAACCACTTTATCGTCCTGGCTGAGCAAGATAGTTAGCGTTACCAATCGATTCAGTCCGTAACTGCCAGGACCCTCCCGTCCCTCGAGCGAAACACCGGTTGGTGTATCTGCAGTGAGTGCATGCTTCATGGTTTGAAATTTCTTTTCTGCGTCATTCGCATCGTCGTGCAACATGATTACGCTCGTATGTAATCCATCTCCTTTCCGCTTTGCCGAATATGCGGTGAGATTGCGAACCAATGAAATGGATTGACGGTTCACGTCGTGTACAAAGACTAGCAACAGCGGCTTTCCCTTTGCATTGGCTACGTAGTCAACTTGTTTGCCAGTGTCGGAACCAGATAAGCTTCGCACTTGAAATGGAACGAGCGACTCGCCAGGTTGAGGACCGGAGAACACTGGATCTTGAGCATGAAGACAACTTGCACAGCAAAGCACAATGAAAAGCGATTTCCAAAGGAGTGATGTTGGTTGGTTGCGGCTTGGGCTAATCATGAGGTACTCTTAACTTTTGTGGTGTACGGTTGCGACCCTATCGTAGGTCACTCTTGCCGAGAGTGACTTTGCCACAGGTTTACCTAATAGCACGACTTTATTTAATAGCACGACGCGCAAGCTACTGATGGACTGATTCGGAAGACGGTAACGCTTGGAGCAGTGCTAGAGTTGACCATGCGGTCGCTGCAACCGATATGAATTGGTCTTTGCCATGCGGAAAACCCGATTCGAAATACTCCTGAACCGGCTTGGCTCGCGTCGTAACCTGCCACGTGCCGTCTTCCAGTTGCGTCGCAAGGAGATATTCAAATCCCTTGCGTATGAATTCGTTGTTCGGAGGGACTTTGCCTTCCCGAATGAGTGTGCTCAGGGCTGAGCCCGTCGAATAGGCATCGCTGGGCATATCCTCTTTCTGCCCCCATCCACCGTCCTGACGTTGAATCGCTAGCAAGGCGGAGGATGCTTCGTCGATCAAGTTGATATCGCCATCCACGTACTGAAAGGAAGCCAACCGAAAAACAAAATCTTCCGTTTCATAGGGCAACGTGGTAGATAACCACTCGGACACCAACTTTCGTCGTTCGGCAATTTGTTCCTGCTGATCATCCGATCCAAAATAATGGAGAGCACGAAGGGCGACATAGGTCGCAGTGAAGTCACTACCGGAAGTTGGTGGACGGCTCCCGCGATGTCGCCAGTGTTTGATATCCATTTGGGTCGTAAGCAGGTAGTGACTCACTGCTTTCGTAACTTCATCGGTTGGCCAACTACCCTCGTCAAGTGTCCACAAAGCGTAACCCGCCGTTAAAACATCGCCCCCTTGCCCTTTCCCCTGTAGGTAGTTTGCTAAGCCACGTTGGAGATGATCATGGGTATGCTTCAATTGCCGTGTGAGGTTTTCTTCGTCCACTTTAAATCCTCGGCGTTTCGCTTCAACAAATGCGAATACAGGAACGGCCTGGCTGTGACATGTAAAACATTGCCGCTTGTTTGCCGAACCGATGGAGCCTGCCTCAAGATTTGGCAAGGCTTTTGTGATAGCGGCCCGCACCCGATCTTCGGACGGAATCAGAGTGTCAGCGCCCATGGAATTAGGCAAATAGATGGCTATGCAAAGAAACGCGAGTGGGACAGACCTGAACATGCTGGAGAGTCGTTCGAAATCGGAACAAGGCGGGATATTTCTATCGCAGATTATACATTATTCGAGTCTCTTGCGTCCAAGATTTTGATTAAGGCGAGCGGCAGGGGTTGGTTTACCGTAGCTTGGGCCCCTGGCCCGAGTTTCGCACGGCCCAGGGGGCCATGTTACTTGTAGATTTCAGTCTGCCGCACGCCTAGTGGGCCGTCCTTTGCCAATAGTTGGAGCGTTCTCGACAGGGCTTTGCCGTTCTAACAACCGCAAAAAGTATGAAAAGCCAAGAAGTCGACCGGCGAATCGAAAAGCACCGACACCGAACAGCATGCGCAGTGCCTAAATGCCGCTGAACTCGACTATGCACTTTGCGGAGGACTGGCCGTTGCTGTACACGGCTATCCGCGGGCGACAAAGGATATCCCTAAATCATGACCGCCACCCTTGCCAATTCGATCGACGACAACGAATTAAAGCAACTTTCACGCGGTGCTATTCTAGACATGTCCTCCTCCGCGATCATTCGGCGGCTTGAAATCGTTGATGAATTGCGTGAGCTTACGAGTGCACTCGCTCAAGCCAAAAAGCTGGGGCGATCCAATGGCCGTCAATCGCCGCTTCAATAAGAGCAAGGCGAACGGCAGGACAATTGTCAACCTATTTTTGGCTCCCTGGCCTGAATTTCGCATGGCCCGGTGGCAACGCTACGACAAGACACCCTTGATGATTTCGCCATGCACGTCGGTCAATCGAAAATCGCGCCCAGCGTACCGATAAGTCAACTTCGTATGATCCATCCCCATCAGGTGAAGGATAGTAGCATGCAGATCGTGAAAGTGCACTTTGTCCTTGACCGCGAAGTAGCCATATTCATCGGACTCGCCGTATTTGATTCCACCATGGAAGCCGCCGCCGCAAAACCATTGCGTCATGGCGTGCGGATTGTGATCCCGACCATCCCGGCCACCCTCGCTAACCGGCGTTCGGCCAAATTCTCCACCCCACCAAACAATCGTGTCTTCTAACAACCCGCGGCGACGCATGTCTGTCAACAACGCAGCAATCGGTTGATCCACTTCCTTGGCATTTTTGGAATGGCCTTTTTGAAGATCGCCGTGCTGATCCCATTTGTAACTATGCGATATCTGCACGAACCGCACTCCACTCTCCACGTAGCGACGAGCCATCAAGCATTGGATGGCAAAATTTTTGGTTTCAGGGTTGTTGACCCCATACAAATTCAGCGTCTCTTCCGTCTCATTGGTTATGTCCTGGATCTCTGGTGCTTCGTTTTGCATTCGAAACGCAAGCTCGAAGGACTCGATGCGACTTTCCAACTCCTGGTCAGGTCCAATGTCAGAAATCCGCTGCTGATTAAGTTGTTTCAATAAGTCCAGTTCCAGGCGTTGCAGGTCTTGAGGAGTGCGCCGTGTGATGAACGGAATCTTGGC
>JANLRK010000485.1:0-1581 GCA_031361585.1 Pirellula sp.
CCGAAATCAGGTGGAGCCAAGAGCCAATCCAATTATGCTACAGCGTACGTGACGCTTCGAAACAAAGAGGACAAAACGGTAATGGGGTCGTACGCGGTGAGCCAACTCCTCAACGACGATGCCATCATGTATAAGTCCGAATATGAAAAGGTGGAGGCCTCAGGCAAGACCTGGGACTTTGGACTTCGATTCCGCCGAAACTACAAACCGTATTCGGTCTTGTTAGACGATGTTGTCATGGAGGAGTACACGGGAACATCGAAACCCAAGGACTATTCCTCATTCGTGAAAATCAATGACGCAAAGGGGGACACGTTACAACAGGGCCGAATCTGGATGAACAACCCTATGCGATATCGAGGTGAGACGTTCTACCAATCTGGCTACATGAATGGCAGCATGAATCCCTACGGTGTGGAGCAAACCACACTTCAAGTCGTTACCAATGCGGGTTGGCTGATTCCTTATGTTGCTTGCGTATTGTCGGGACTTGGCATGCTCGTTCACTTCAGTGGAACGTTTGGGCGTTTTGCTTCGCGTTACGATCGCAAGGCATATGCCGCGACCACAGACAAGATCGCCGAATCGGACTCAAGCCGTTTGAAGAACAAAACGACAGGCCCGAAAAAGCCTATCCCAAGTAGCCCGACAAACGGCCTTGGCAAATATCCAATTCTAGGGGTGGCAGTCCCTGTAGTCCTTTGTAGCATCATTGGGCTATGGATAGGCATGCGAGCCTCGAAGCCCAAAGTGGACCGAGATGAAATCAACTGGTATGCGATCGGTGAAATACCCACTCAATACGGTGGCCGGATCAAGCCGCTTTCTTCCGCTGCAACAGAGGTATTAGAGATACTCTCCAACAAGAAATATGCCCTAAGCAAGGAGGGGCATGTTTACGAACCTGTTCATAAAACCGGCAAAGCAATCCCGGCGACACAATGGATCATGGCGGTCTTCGGACGTGAAGAATGGGTCATGGACAGTCCGCTCCTTCGAATTGATGCTGTCGAAACCACGAGTGCATTAGGGCTAACGCGTCACAAATCCCATCAATATTCGTTCAACCAAGTTCTACAAGGAATCTCAAAGATTCCTGAGCAAGTCACAAAAGTCATTGAGACCAAACGCGATGAAATGACCTTTGAGCAATCGAAAATGGCGGAAGTCCTCGACAAGATTATAACACTGCGCACTTTGCTTCAGGCATACTCGCCATCTCTAGCTCCGGAAGTATCTGGGGATTCGTCCGCAGTGATCGCTTCGATACGCGAACGTCAAGCGGAGGTTAGCGACATTCGAGCTAGAAGTCCGATTGCGATCATTCCGCCCCTCAAGGATGTGGCGCTAAAACCGGGTGAAAAAGTACCGCCGGCAAAATGGGATGCCTTTGGGCCAGCCTTATTTGAAACCGTCAAGAATAGAACCATGGGGCTCGAGACGAAAACAGAATCTGTTTTGAGTTTCATGGAACTCGAGCAAGCCCTTTCGTCCGACAGAAAGAACGCATCCAAGATCAATTCTCTGGTGAGCGAATTCAAATCGAATGTTATCAAGGAATTTGGTTCCACCATTCGAGTT
>JANLRK010000496.1:0-2493 GCA_031361585.1 Pirellula sp.
GTTGTTAACCCCACTGGTCACAGAGAGCACCGTCTCTTCGGACACAGCAAGCGATATGCTGCCAGTTTCCGGTTCGATTTGGGCAGATTGTTTGAGCAGGCGCAGGTAGCCTCGGGCAAGGATGCGGGAGAGTTCTGGGATAGGGTCGGCGTCCAATTGTTAACTCCTGTTAGTTCGTCGCTTCCAAAATGCGCGACCTAAGAGTTAACATACGAATACGGCTGAAAAATGTAGCGCGTTTCTTTTTGGAGAAAGCGATGAAGGACGAGCAACGTGCTTTGTTCGAAGAGATGTTTAGCTTCGAGCAGTCCGCGATCCCGTTACTGGATGGAACTTGGTTTCAACCGCTTCGTGACAGTAAACAGCGATGGGCGATTTTTGAAGACAAACCGATCGGCACCTACTACAACGCGCTGTACCAGATGAACGACGACCAGTTCGTGCTATTGAAGTTTTGGGCCGAGCGACCAAGATACCCATGGCGAAGGAAGGCGATCAAACAGTGCGATCGAGACATAAGCGGCGAAAGAGTGTCCTCTGAGACCGCGTTTGAATTTCTCAGGGGTGAGTTTGAGATTCCTGATGCACTACAAGGAATGCTGTTAGCGACAAGTCCCGCCGAGGCGACGTCAGAACAGTTAGTCTTAGCACGTCCTTTTGAGTTCTGGATGGATAATATCCCGTCATCTTATGCGAAGAATTCAGCACATGAACTTCGAGTTGTAGACCTACTTCCTCTAATCCACCAGGCTGCTACGCGCGCTGTACAGGAGATAAGAACATGGTCAAAGCTACCCTACGGCTCGCGATCGCACATAAAACTCATTCAATTACTATTCAATCTGGTGCAGCGTTACCGTGTTGACCCTAAAAATTGGTGGGGCGACAAGAAAATCGTGCCACCAGATTCCGTTGATCTTCTTGAACTTCAATGGCCTGCTGGAGTTGATGCGCTAACCAACAATGTCATTCCCGAACTGCGGGAACTAACCATAAATGCAATTACCGTTTTGTACAGTTGCTCTTCAGTGACTCATTGTGAGAGCGCGACCGATGAGGAAGTTCAATTGGCCGAAGAACATCTGGTTTACTCGTTGCCGAAAATCGAAGAGCTGACAGTTTTAATTGGGGTCGCGATAGAGGAACTCGAATCTGGCGCAGTTCATAAACGCCTGCAGGAGGATGCTCCCAAGAATTGCAAACCAGCCAACGACGTTCAACTGGCAGCCTATCTGCTATGTACCATGGGCCTCGAAATCAAAGAGATCAAGTCAAAACTGAGCATTACGGCGCACAGTGGCACGGTCTCAAGATGGATTGAAATTGGGCGGCAGTGGATTGCAAGCGGCAACCCGCTTCCCCCAAGTATTCAGGCATTGGTGAATGCGCCGACTACCAGTGCAACGCCCGTGCATACTGTCGATCCAGCCCAGCTTGACATTGGGAAACGCAAAGACGGGAGACGTAACCGGTCCACACCCAAAGATTGACGTGCGCGCAAGCGTAATAATTTGACCTAGTTACCTGCTAATTATTGCGCGTTGTAAATCCATAACCTAAAGCAACTTAGGTTCATTTCAGACCACGAAAGCGCAATTGCGCCGGGAATAAGAAAGGCCCTTTCTTTTTCCTGGAGTCGCAAGATGCGAGCCCTTTCGGATGTGGACGTTGCTGAATGTCAGCGGTTGATCGAGCACAAGCTAAAACGCTACTTTAACGGTCCGGTGACTGTGGATCGCGAGGATGTACGCAGCACGACCATGCTGCAAATTCTCCTCCGCATGACTGCCTATGACTCGTCCCGCGGTTCATTCTGGACCTTCGTTGACCAAGTTGCCACAAGCTCAATGGTGGACCAACTCCGTGCCCATCGTCGCACTAAGAAGTTGGTATCTCTAAATACGCCAATTCCCACCGGCGATGGGCAATGGCGGGAATTGTCTGAAACAGTTGGTTGCCCGCTCGACGAATCTCTGGACACGAAAATCGATCTGAGCGTCGCCATGCAGGGCTTGCCGGAACCCGACCGCAAACTGCTCCAGGAGAAGCTCGACGGGTTCACTCCGGTCGAACTCGCCAAACAGTACGGAGTTGCCCGAGGCACGATCCATCGACGGCTTCGAGCCATCTACAGAAAACTCAGAAATCAGCGCTACAGTTTTTGATTCTGTTCGTATGTCATAAGTATGGACATTTTTTTCTAAGAGACGTCAATGACATACCAATATTGCTTCGACAAATCAGTGAACATCACTGAGACCGAAGCGACCCTCCTCGTTGCCGTGATGGCTGTTGAAGCATTGCATGGGACGACTGCCATTCGAATGGATGGTCGTTATCACTTCGATCCCAAACGACGAGTTTGCGAGATCGATGCGAAGTCCCAGGTCGGGCAAGATCTCAACCGGATCTATACAGGTTTTCTTCAACGTGAGTTTGGACCTTCTGCATTCACGATTCAGAGGCTCCCCACCTCTCACTTCCCAAAATAGG
>JANLRK010000509.1:0-18035 GCA_031361585.1 Pirellula sp.
ACAGGAAAAAGGCATTCCAATCGACTGGACGATCATCAACCAAGGGGGAAAGGGGACAAAGGCCATGATCGAATTGTACAAGAACCCTAAATGGTTCGAGGGTTTTGATGTTGTCATCCACAACGAGTGCTTTGCAGACACCGATGACGAAGAGTACATTCGCAGCATCACCAAGCCGCATTTCGAAGGGGTGAATGCTGTCGTCATCCACTGTGCGATGCACACCTATCGTTCAGCGAATATCGATGATTGGAGAGAGTTTCTTGGTGTCACTAGCCGCCGCCATGATCATCCAAGCCAATACCCGGTTTCCATCGTCAAAGCAGACCATCCGATCATGACGGGCTTTCCGGTCGATTACAAATCTGCGATGGACGAATTGTATATCATCGAGAAAGTGTGGCCCAATACCACTGTACTGGCGACATCGAAAAGCGAAAAAGATGGCGAGTTGCATCCTGTTTTCTGGACGAACCAATACGGCAAAGGGCGTGTGTTTGGAACAACCTACGGTCACTCGAAAGATACTTTTTCCGACAAAGTTTTCTTGCATGCTGTTATCAACGGCATCGTTTGGGCAGGCGGAAGATAGCACTGGCAACCGCGAAGGTAGGTCGCACCTGCCGGGTGCGACTGTGAAGTCACTCTCGGCAAGAGTGACCTACGGTAGGTCGCACCTGCCGGGCCGGCCGGGTGCGACTGAGTTAGTCTTTCAGCTCGTAATTGAAGGTGTTCTTGCCCTTCTTTACTTCTTCTTTGAGTCCAGAAGATCCTGGTGCAGCGTACTTTTGCGGGAGCAAATTCTTAAGCGTTGGGATCGGAGACACTCCAATCAAGTCCGCATCCTCCGGCTTGATCGGTTTCACATTTGTCTTGTCGATATCCACTTTACTGATCGTTACCACATTGCCGCCAATGATGGCACCATCGTTTGTCTTGTAGGTTGTCAAAGAACAGCTACCTGATGCGTCCGTTTTTCCAACTGCTGGTTGCGGTTCGTCCATCGTAACAAATTGTACGGTTGCACCCTCAACCGCCTTGCCTTTGTACTTTACGGTAACCGTGACAGGTGCGGTCGGCCTCTCACCATCGTTGCCTGAACAACCCAAAAGCATAGTACTCAGCAATCCAACGACAGAACAACGCATCCAAACCATGGAAGAATTCCCAAAATGCAAAAGGACAAAAGAAGAAGGCCACTGCGACGATCGTCGCAGTGGCCCTTAAGAATACCATCAATCAATGTTAGTTGTCGATTACTGCAACTTCGCCGCCGTCCAATGTGCCGAGGGCTCCCCAGACTCCGTAAAGGCTTTGCCCGGTTGGTGGAACCATAATGAGGGAGGTATTGCCAGTGTCGATCGAGCTCGAAATGAATCGAACAGAACCATCCATTGAAACGGCGTTGACCCCTCCGGTGTGCATGCTGCTTGCAGGCGCTACTACCACATTGGAGTCAGCAGCGGCATTGGTATCACCGAAACAAGCCGGCTTGTTTGGTCCTAAAACCGTATTGAAGCCAATGCGTTCTGCTTGTCCGTCCGTCCATAGGATTCCGAAGCGAGCCTTCATCTGGGTTCCTGGTGCAAAGCGACCGCTCAGCACAACTGCATTGCAACTGCTCGGGCTCGTTTGAATAGCACTTACCTGCGCCTCAAAGCGCGCAATCTGCTCTGCCCCAGTTGCTACCTTCAGTGTGCCATCGTTAAGGTTGTTCGCGTTATGGGCGGTCCGCTCACTGAAAACAATGGTATTGCTGGTACCGTCGGTGATGGATCCCAATTTCTTATAGATCCCAGTTCCTCCAAAAGGGCCACGCATCTGCTGAGCACCATTCACGTTGACGATCAAATCACCCATGTTCACAGCATAAGAGTTTGTCCCATGCCCACCAGCCGAGAGCGGTATGATCGTGTCAGAAGGACACTGGTAAGCTGGAATCGATTGAGCCCACGGAAAGTAGCTTGCGGTTCCATCAATTCGTGGAAACCAACCCGATGGTCCACCAGGAGCAACAACACCATGCGCGGTCGTTTCATTTCCAGCTTGAATTCGATTGTACAAAGGCGTTTGCTCGATAAACGGCAATATCGGAACGAATGGACTTAGCCGGTTGTAATTTCCATTGAGCCTTTCCGAACTACCGGTCAAGCTGGCTGTTCCGCCTGATTTGTTAGGAATTCGTTGGTAGGCACTTTCGTAGGTCAGAACCGCCAAACCAAGTTGCTTCAAATTGTTGCTGCATTGCATTCGACGAGCCGCTTCACGAGCCGCTTGTACAGCCGGCAGAAGCAAACCAACAAGGATCCCGATAATTGCGATAACTACCAACAACTCAACCAACGTAAAACCTAAACGCTTTGCTCTAAGTCTCATTTCCAAAATCCTTAAAAAGAAAAGAACCGAAAAAGAAATCGCCCAAGAAGGGGTCGACCAGCCCAAAAAAACGGTTGCGGAAAATCAACCGCCCTTAATGGATTGTTACAGTATTGTGAGGATAGTTATTTAGTCAACACAACCATAAGGAAATCAGCCTTTTTCAAAAAAATTAAGCGACTTTGCTTCTAATTTGACCTTCGTAAAGTGCAAGTAAGCCCCATTAACCTTAAGGGAACATTAAGGCGGCAAGTTGCGGATGGAAAGCGACAATGACTTAGTCGCGGCCTCGGGCCGCTTATCTTTGTTTAACCTGGAAGCAGAATAATCCAGCCCGACGAACCTTCGCTATTGATCTAGCTAGGCGAACAAGGATTCGATAATTTTGCCGTTGCTCAACCTAAGTGGTCGACCGATAGGTGTCTGCAATTCTTTTGAAAAATCGATTCGAAAGGCATGCAATAACGTTGCATGAAGATCTTCGATTGTCACGGCATCTTGAACGCCCAGAAGCGGATCTTTGCCTGTCTCTATAGCTTCGTGCGTCGTCTCTCCGTGCACGTGACCTGATCGGAACGGACCGCCCGCGATGAATGTACTGAACCCAGTTGGCCAATGATCGCGACCATCTGCGACGTTGATTTTGGGTGTGCGGCCAAATTCGCCACCACACATGACGATTGTTTTATCTAACAAGCCACGCTCCTCAAGTTGGTTGATGAGTGAATACAAAGCCGCATCCAAAATCGCGCAACGTCCGCTCTGCAAACTGTAGTTTTCCACGTGCGTGTCCCAGCCTGTCAACTCTACCTCCACACATCGGACACCTTGCTCAATGAGCCTAATGGCGGCCAAACATCCGCGACCAAATGAATTGTCGCCGAAGGATGCGACGACGCTTGAGGGCTCGAGCGCAATGTCAAAAGCCTTGATTTGCTCGCTAGCCATCATGGTGGTCGCGCGGACAGTGGAGGATTCATGCAATGTTTTATTCTTATCCAAATCTCGAAGCCGACCTCGCCTGAATTCGGTTTCCACCACACTTCGCAAATCATCCAATCGGTTTTCAAACACCTTTTTTTCCGTGTAGCTTTTTAGATTGGGCAGTGGGTCTTTCGGGTCCCCGGTTTGAAACGCATCCAGGACGCTACCCATGTATCCACCTCGCGATGGCCATTGGCCACTCAAGATCGAAATGTGTCTAGGGATTTCGATGTTGTCTTCGGTTTGATGGCAAATCACAGAACCAATTGCAGGATGAATCAGTGTTGGATCCGGACGCCAGCCTGTCTTCATGTTGTACGTGGCTCGCTCATGATCTCCTTCTTTAGATACCATCGAACGAACCAAGGTGGCGCGATGCATGATCTCGGCCGTTCTCGGCAATGTGCTCGCAATTTGAAGGCCTGGCACCGAGGTTTTCATGGCCTTGGTCTCACCGCCGATCTTGTGCCCCGCATGTGGATCAAACGTTTCCAGTTGGCTTGGGCCGCCTTGCATCCAGAGTAGGATTAAACTCTTGGCGCCTAACTTGTCACTTTGACTAGACTCGCTCGCGATCGAAAGACGTTCGGCGATCTTGGTAAGCATGCTTTGGCTTAACAATCCACCTGCAACCATCGAGCCACTGCGCAGAAAACGTCGGCGGTGAAAGCTCTGCAAGGAGTCGCAGCCCGCCGCGATGTCCGCTGTTCCCATGTTGGCGGCTTTCAGACGACTTGCGGAAACGGGCGTATTAGCCAGCTTGGGAGATTCAATAATTTTTAATGGTTCCATTGAAATTCCGTACTGTTGATTAGAGTCCAGAAAATACTGCCCATGGCTTGCGATCTAGCGTTCGCTTTCGTATCGTGCAGTCGAGCACAAAAAGCATTCAGCTCTGTCCCCGTTGGCAAGCGATTGAGCGTCGACAAGTAGGCTGTTTCCACGGCGACTTTATCGTTGCTCGCCAACTGTGCGATCCGTGTCGCTGCATTCATGATCGGATTGTTTTTGATCCGCTCGCTCACATAGGAACCATTCATGACAAGTAGCCTCTGCGGAATGGTGACCGACTGCTGAATGAATTCATCGTCCCCTTGATCGCCATATGCTTTAGTAAAGTCGTTCACTCCACCAAAAAGTTCAAGCTTTGAGATGATCGAACTGTTTTCATCGATCGCATGAATACGGCACGCTTGATGAATGGAAGCCGCAACTTGTTCGGGTCGCAACTGGGTTAGGGGAAAAACGGCCCAATGATTCTCATGTTCTTTTTCTATCGACTCGTTTCCATTCTCTTGCTCCAATCGAGAGTCACGCTGAAACGCTTCGGTGCAAACAATGGTTCGAATCAGTCGTTTAAGGTCATAGCCATTCGTTGCTAAATCCTCAGCCAATATCTCAAGCCCTACCGGGAAGGGACCAGACAACGGAATACTATCGAGCGGTTCGACCAAGGGTTTACCAAATAGAATTGCCCACATTCGATTGACCGTCGCGCGGGCAAAAGCCTTGTTCTTTGGATGAGTAACCCAAACGGCCAAGCGATGTCTTGGATCACCCGACTCAGGCATCAATTCACGGAGATAGGGCACCGTCGGTTCAACACTGCTCTCCTTTTCATCATTGAGATAAGTCATTCGGTAGTCGGGCGGGAAATTGCGAAGACCAACAAATGGGTTGTCCAGTCGCGTCCCTGAAAAGAAGGCTGCTAGCTGATGAAAATCAGCCTGCTCCCCTGTTCGAATTGCTTTCGCCGCATGGCTGTCCATTCCAGGGTCGACGGACGGATCATCCGATTCGAGTGAACTTTCGCCTAGCGAGTCAGAGAAATTAACTTTTCCTAAATAGTCTGCGTGGCACTGCAAACAATCGATACGCTGAGCGAGAAATGCTCGGGACGTGCGGCCTGCCAGCCGAATCGCATCCGGCTTTTTGTTATCTGCATCGTCCATTGTTGCGGTGAGAAAATTCACTTGAGGTGCGTCCGTCCATGAGCCTTTTGCCTCCAAGATATCTCGAACAATTACATCGTAGGGTGTGCCTTTTTCAAAATGGTCTGCGATCCAATCGACATACTTGCGTCGCCGAAAAATAAGGAAGGGACCGACATTGGTGCCTACTGTCGCCCGCGTCCATCGCTCGGCCAAATAGTCAGACGATCGCCGATCCTTGAGGAGATACTCAGTCCACCAAGTCGGTCGCCGATCTTCTGGAATTTGCTCGACTACTCGGATCTCCTCTAGCGACAATCCGTTTCCAATCAAGCCGAGACTGATACGCCGAGTGACTGCTCGCCAATCGGATGATTTTGCTTTTGCCAAGCCATGACTCGCAATATCCGCGTTCATCGCTTGGTCCACTCGCTGAGCAACCGATTGGATGGTCGTATCGAAACTGGAGGAGATCGATTCTGGCTTGTGAAGCAATTTGGCTCTCGGGGAAGTTGCCCACCCAATCCCGGCCAATAGCGAAATCCCAAAGGCGATAAGCAGAAGCCTTTTACGCCAACGCGCAGTGTCCGACAGTGGGGCTTCGATCGCTGTTGCACTGGCTGCTAAGACAGGTGGCAGGAATGGCGGATCACTCGATGCCAAAAGAGGAGGTACTGAGTTTTGGTTTTCGCTCACGGCAATTTTACTTTCGGAGCTATGTAAATGACCGCGGTCGCCTTTGAATGAAACGAAGGTCGCCTTTAACGCCAAAGAGTCTGAATTACTATTCGCAACCATCCGACAAAACCCTATTCG
Source organism: Pirellula sp. (assembly GCA_031361585.1). Lineage (GTDB taxonomy): Bacteria > Planctomycetota > Planctomycetia > Pirellulales > Pirellulaceae > JBKCUI01. The sequence goes on from JANLRK010000509.1 coordinate 6,108, forward strand.
TAAGTATCCGATAAAGCTTGGACTAAATCTTTGCGAATCGTTCCTTTTCCGACGGATTTTTCGAACCAGTCCGAAACCTTTTTATCAAAGAGTTCGTTTCTCGCAGGCGACAGAGAAAAGTAAACGGCCCGAGCTGCAATGTCGGTAGGCTCATGTTCACTTAAAGTCAAATCCGCCATCGCCACCGCGATACCTGGAGGCAATCTATCCCAGGAAAATCGTTCGTTATTTCCGTCCCTACGAACGATCAGTTCTTCGTCTTTTATCTCCACGATACTTATGCGCAACTTTCCCACAGTAAGCGTCTCTGAGCCTCGCATTTTGGATTTGGCGTCGCGTACCGACTTGATAAAAATTTCATAAAGCTGGCCAAGTTGATCGAGTCTAGCGTGTTTCGCTTGCATTTCATCGCTGGACGATAGTGACAGGGCGAGTTCCATTTGTTTATGAAACGTCACGAAATCAGCTTTACGGACTGAATCGTTAGCAATCTTCATTGCCTCAATCCATTGTGCTTTTGAAGCAGCGGAAATCATCGGAACCATCGATTCGTCGTTGGCCGGTTTTGCGGGAGTAACTGACGTTGCATCGGGTTTCACAGCTTCCACTACGCTTTCCGACGACGCATCGTCTCTGGCGAGTGAGGGAAATACAAATGCGGAATCGCTTCCAATTGACACTGGCGCGTTCTTGCCACCGATGGTCCGAGCATTTGGTGTTTTCGATTTTGCCAAATTTGTTGTAGGACTTGTCTTCGCGGTCTCAAGTTTCCCTGCGATTTCCAGTCGGTTCAAGACGAACCGGAAGCCGGCATAGCCTAAAAAGATTGCGGCAACAGCCAGGAATCCAGCCACGTAAAGCCCCTGCTTCATCTGGCGCCGACGTTTAAGCCTTTCAAACTTAGAAACCAACGATTCGCTGCGGTCCTCAGGCGTTGACTCTTTAGAATAGGAAACGGGTGGCGCTTCTGTTAGCGTCGGTATCTGTCGCTTAAGTTCATTCCATCGTTCGCTCCCACTACCAAACGAGTGGATTGCCGTGCTTATACCAACGCCGACCAAACAAGCATTGGGGTCGAATGGAGCGAACGGATCGGCATGCGGAAAAACAGACTGATTGGTCGATGATCCTAGACTGCTTAACTGTTTGTCGTATTCCTGTTTACTGGATGCATCCAACAAGTCCGTTTGCGCCTGCTTGATTAACTTGGCAACCAACCGTGCCGCTTCGGGATCCGTCTTGGTGTCCGAAGCATTCCAAGCCGCCGATGCTGATCGCAACGCCTGCTTGATCTCGCTCGGACTCGCATCTCTAGTAATTCCTAACAGCGTGTAATGATTGAGCTGGTTCACTGCAACTCGAATCCCAAGATGCTTTTTAATGGAATCAAGTAACTCGTTCATAACCAACTCGATCGTTTCCAAGGATTCAATTGTTTAGGGCGAAGCTCCTAAGCAAACGGGCTGTCTGGCTCTTGGTTTGCCTCTTCAGACCTGCGGAAACTTGCCATCCGAGATGCAAACGTGTGAAATAGACCAATCCACATGGCCAGCAGAAGTGGCGAAGCATAGCAAAACAATAAAAAGAATAAGTGCGTTGACCGATCTGGCTTGTCCGGCTTTGTCGTTGCAGGTAGACCGAAAAAGTCATTCACCGTGTTGGAGATCGCTGGAACGCGGGCAGCAAACATGATCAACAACGAGAAAACAGCGAAAACAACCAACGAGAACATCAACATCCAGAGGCTAACGGTGGGGCGTACCGGCTCGGATTGCGCAAACGGACTTGATTCGATGACTTTGCCGGACATGGCTTCTATCGCGATGCGATGTGTAATTAACTAGGAAACTCAACAGCTCGATGATTCTTAATTATAAGCAGAATACCTCAACTTGTTTAACCCGCGAAGCGGCGGGCGGGCACTTACGGCAAAACTCTCTAGCATATTCTCGGAGCTAGAGTTCAGTTTCCCTCACGTCAGTGGTCTCTGCTATTCTGTGGTCTCCGCTGTCGTCCGCGACCTCCGCTGTCGCTGCGATCGGTTAAACAGAATACAACACAGGCTAGTTCCGCATTTTCTACAGAATCCGATCGGGCGATCCAACGGCTGCAATATCCTGATACGGGGTCATGTCCAAGCCGTCGATGAAACTGGTGAGGGACTTGCTTCGTTGCGGGTGTTGCAATTTCTTGACTGCTTTGCTTTCAATCTGGCGAACGCGTTCACGGGTCACTTGGAAAATCTTACCCACTTCTTCCAGGGTGTAAGCGTATCCGTCTGCCAAGCCATATCGCAACTTAAGGATTTCTCGTTCGCGATAATTCAATGTTTGCATGGCCTCATGGATTTGCTGTTTGAGTGTCGCTTGATTGGTTTCATACAACGGATCATCGTCGCGATAGTCTTCGAGGAATTCGCCAAAGAAACTATCTTCGTGATCGCCAACCGGTTGATCGAGCGAAAGGGGCTGACGAGCCATTTTTAAGACGACTCGTGCATCGTCGAGCGAAAGTCCGGCTCGCTCTGCAGTCTCCTCGACCGATGGTTCGCGTCCCAATTCTTGCGTCAGGTCTCGAGTTACTTGTCGAACTTTGCTCATCGTATCAATCATGTGCACTGGAACTCGAATGGTTCGGCTCTGGTCAGCGATGGCACGAGTGATGGCTTGGCGAATCCACCATGTCGCATAGGTCGAAAACTTGAATCCTCGCTCGTACTCGAACTTGTCCACTGCTCGCATCAAACCGGTGTTGCCCTCTTGGATGAGATCCAAAAAGCTTAGCCCGCGATTGCGATACTTCTTAGCTATCGACACAACCAGTCGCAGGTTGCCTGCTGACAAGTCACGTTTGGCAGCATCGTATTGCAAACGATGTGTCTGGACTCGCTCGCATCGTCGAGCCAAAGTCTTAGGCGTTTCGAAGGTAATTCTCATCAAGTAGAACAGTTCTGCTCGCAGTTTGGCGATTGGCATCCCGTCCGAGAAACCTGTGGCCTGTGCTGCATTGATGCGTTCTCGCAAAACTACCATTTGGCCATGGATCGAATTCAATTTTTGAAAAATCGGTTCTAAGCGGTTGGTTCTCAAATTCATTTCTTCGATCAATCGAACGGCTTTGTTTCGTCGGCAAACCAATCGTTTCCATGCTTGTCGTCGTTCGCTCAAAGGCAAGCTCTTGTTGATCGCAGCGAAGTAGTCGCCGTGATTTCGCAAAAGAAGGTGGCGAAGCGTCTTGATGTTCGGACCAATACGTCGCATGATCGCAATCTTTTCGGAAGCGTTCGTGACGCTAACTTCGATCGTGCGATCCAATCGCAACTTGCTATCCCGCACTTGTTCGAGAAGCTTGGTTGCGCCCTGGAGCATAAAGTCGCTAGCGAGCATCCATTGTCGATAGTCCGTGCGGGTCAATTCGATCCTCTTGGCAGCACTTACTTCTTCTTGGCGAGTCAGCAACGGGATTTCGCCCATTTGCATCAGATACATTCGAACCGGATCCTCGGTTGCATCGACCGACTCATTGCCTTCCTCGCCACGAAAATCGTCGCCGGACTCATCTTCCAGGAGGCTTTCTTCATCAGCCGAGTGATCGTCGTCGGCGTCTTCTTCCTCTTCCTCTTCGAATCCCAATCCCTCGAGTTCTACGCCCAAGATGTCACGATCTTCGCTAACATAAGAGGATCCTGATTTTCGGTCCGATGATTTGTTTGATCGAGGATTGAATCTCTTGGCCATGGTTGGGTGTACATCTCGTTGGAGGTAACTAGGGTCAGATGCGGCGGTTTCGCATCAAGTTCCGGCTGATGAAATAAATAGATTGCATTCGGTGTGCCGACTGATTAGGAGTACCCCAAAAACGGCCTTTTACCCTTGTAATTCATTGACGGGGAGGAAACCGGCACGCACCAGCATTTTCCCGATGATGTAGAAATTGCACATTTCGGAGTTTCCCTATCGCAACATGTTTCCAAAACGCCACACGCCGAGCTCGATTTTTCTATGGTTACGCATTCGCAGCTACTCGATGTTGGCTAGACATCCCATGGTGGCGGTACTCGGCGCCGCTTTGACTTCAGTTGCTGCTCAGGAATCGTTGGGAGACATCTGGTGCAACGGATTGTTCGTCTGCATCGTCCTCTCGGCTATCCTGGCATTATTGCAATCTTGCCGGCGTCCACAGATTCCGAGGCTGTGGCCACAGCTCTGCATTGGGCTTTCGATTGCGATTTTCTTTAGTTTCCACCACTCCGTGTTCCAACGTGACGCCCATCGGCGACTGGACAGTTGGGACAAGAGTATTAAGGCGTTTTCGCAAAAGGATCGGCTGTCGTCCGTTTCCTGGAACCCCATTGCCTGTCGAGGAATCGTGGATTCGGCATTCCGATATCGAAAATCGACCCTGCCAGGCAAGACCGCCGATCCAAACGGAGTGGACTGGCAAAGCCTCACGACGATCCAAGTGACCGAGATTCGTTCCGATGGAATTTGGCTGCCAGCGTCACTGGTCATGCCACTGAGTATCGACGGGAAGATTGGCGGCTATTTTCCTGGCGACCGATTTGAAATCTACGGTCAATGGCGGCTTCCAAGTCAACCATCGAATCCTGGTCAATTCGATCAAGCCCGCCGCTTTGCGGAGCTGGGATATGCGGCTCAAGCCCGCGCAGAGTCGATAAATCAAATGAAGAAACGAGACCATCCCGCTTGGTTCCGCTTGGATCGCTACTTGGCGATGGTTTCTGCAACTGCTCTTCAATCGATTGAACGCTATGTAATTCTGGACCAATCCGAACTGACGGCAGCTTTAGTTCTCGGGCAACGCGAGCAAGCTGAATGGCGTTTGCAGGAAGAGTTGCTGTCGACAGGAACCATTCACATGCTATCCATTTCGGGCATGCACATAGAAATGGTGGCATTGTCGCTGCTGTTGCTGGGCATGTTGCTCCAATTGCCGCGACGAGCATTGCTCGTAAGTATCTGTGGCATTGTGATAGCCTACGGCTTACTTTGCGGCGCCAACCCGCCGGTGGCTCGGGCAACGATCATGCTAACGGGTGTTTGTCTGGCACGCTTGATGGGATGGAATTTTTCAGGCCTGAATTTTTTGGCATTTGCAGGAGTGCTCCTGATTCTCTACCGAACGACGGTTGTGTTTGAAACCGGCACGCAGCTTTCTTTTATGGCGGTTGCCGTCCTCATTTTGTCTGCCAATTCGATGGTTCCACGCGTGCCTGCGCTCGAACGGCTCATCGCATCGAAAGCGGGTCATTCTGCGCGAAGCTTGAGGCGCGTTCGAACCTGGTCGTTCGAAATGCTGCGAACCAGTTTCTGGGTTTGGTTTATCACGGCACCATTGGTCTGGTCCTCCTTTCACGTTATCAGCCCAATCGCGATCGCGCTCAACCTGATTTTATGGTTGCCAATGCTTTTCGCCTTAATAGCGGGACTGGGCTTGATTGCGTTCGGATGGCTTCCTCTCGTCGGCTGGCCGTTGGGGTTGATTTGTGGGATCTCATTGTGGATGGTGCAGGTCTTCGTCGGATGGGGCGAGCAGATTCCGCTTGGGCACTTTTGGATGCGATCGCCCCCTGCTTGGTGGCTGTATGCCTTCTATGCACTGGGGATTCTCGCAGCCGCTTGGGTAGGCGTGAAGAAGGCATCCGGACGCAGACGGATCGGCATGGTTCTTGGCGCTTGGTTCCTCTTTGGATTGACCATCAATCCTACGTTGGATTGGTGGCAACGCTTCTCAACAGGCGAAAATGGAAAGCTTGTGTTGACGTTCATCGATGTCGGACACGGAACGAGCATCCTCATGGAAACACCGGACCACGAGTCCTGGCTATATGACGCCGGGAGACTTGGGGACCACCAACGCAGCTACCAAGTGATCGTTGACTCGCTTTGGGCCATGAGGCGATCCAGAATAAATGGGCTGATCCTTTCCCACGCCGATTCCGACCACTACAACGGCATCGATGGTCTTACGAAACGAATTGCCGTCGACCAACTCTTTTCGACTAGCCAAGTTTACTCCCATTCGAGTCCACTCCTGAGTCAAATACTCGCAGCCACTCGGCGTCGAGGCGTACAACACATAACCTGGTCCAAGGGGGATTTTCAGCAAGGCAAGGGTTGGAGCATGTTGGCATTGCATCCTCCGCGACAGGGTGTAACGGGTACCGACAACGCAAACAGTCTGTGCGTATTGATCGAATTTGCAGGTCGTCGAATCTTGCTTCCGGGAGATTTGGAACCACCCGGGATGCAAATGCTTGTTTCGCACGCCGCTACCAAGGTTGATGTCTTAATGGCCCCTCATCATGGATCGCTCAATTCGAAATCCGATGCACTCTTGAAATGGTGTAGCCCAGAGACAGTTGTCATTAGTGGCTCGACTCGCGCTGTCTCGCCTCGCGTTTTGGAGGCCTTTGAAGCGGAAGGTCGCGAAGTTTTTGTAACGGCTCGCGATCATGCAATAAGAATCGAAATCGCCAAAGATGGCTCCATCGAAAAAAAACACTGGGTCGTCGATCGCTGGACAAGACTATAGCATGTAGGTCCGGCTGTCCTCAGCCGGATATTGCTCGCAGTTGAAACTGGCAATATGGAACCTCATGTTCGATACGAGAGCCGCGGCCGGTTCTATTTGCGCCGAAAGCCAAATGGCAATCCCTCTGTGAGCGGCTAGGCGCTAGCCGCCGGTATCGCAATTCCGTTTGCGCTGCGATTTTTGTCACCCGCGGCTAGCGCCCAATGGCACTCCCTTTGTTCAAATTGAGCCGCGGGCGCTAGCCGCGACAACCGTGTTTGCCTGGGAAACCGTAACGCGGCTAGCGCCCGCGGCTCAGTATTTTGCCTGCACCAATTGCAAAGTAAGTGCCATTTGGCTAGCGCCTCGCGGCTCATGAAGGAACGGGTCAATAAGTTTTCCGTGTTGCAAGCGTCAACGTATGGCGCTCGCGATGACGCACCTTAAACGATGCAATCCTACCTTCGTTTAGCGATTGTCTTCATTGCAGAAACGAACTCCTCCTGCCACATGGTGCTGTCGTGCTCTGCAGCTCGAATCACGATTCGGCATTTCACCTGGGCTTTCGTCAGCACTTTGTGCAAGTATTGTACGTTTGAATGAAAACGAGAGTCCCATCTGCCTGTGACCAAGAAAAACTCATTCGAGAGTTTCGGACCTTTACTCAATTCGTACCGATCTCCGGCAAGGGCGCATGCAATGACGTAACCATAAATGTTCGGATGTCTGATTCCCATCGTCGCCGCAAACGATCCACCATTGGAAAATCCAAATACCACTCGCGATTTGGCCTCAGCGGGAAGCAAGTACTTTTGTTCAGCCCATTTCAATACTTCATCCGAAAAAAAAGATTCGTGTAGCGCAAATCGAATTGGATCGAGGGAGGGTACATACTCTAGCGCCCTAACATTTCGACGGACGTCGTCGCGACTTAGAACTACCTCTCCGCGATAGACTCCGCTATGTGTCCCAATGATTGCAAATGGGGGCAAGTCGCCGGCTTCGATGAGCGGGTCCACGACATGCGCGTATTGCTCTACGGCATCGCCATCCGACATATAAACCACCATCGCTACTTTGAGATTTGGATTTGGCATGTATATGCTGACCAACCTAGATTCTGCAAGTGAAGTGCTCTCGAGGTCGTGTTGCTCGACGGAGCCAACTAGCGAGTCGCTGAAACGCAATGGTGAAGGGGCATCAGGACCACGCCAATTTCGCCGCACCGTACCACCGATTGGCTTGCCATGCAAAGTTGCGACAAAACCGTAAGTCAAGATTCCATGCTCGAGATCGGGGAGCATTGCTTGGGTGGTCCAAACGTCACTTCCGGCGATTCTCTTCATCGTTTTGCTATGAGCTGCATAGTTAACTTGTACGCTGTCTGCTTCGGCTTGGTGAAAGAATGTCATCTTGCCAGCCTCGAGCCAAGCCGATGCTTTTTCAACCTTTGCTCGCTCGATCAACACCGTGGCCGCTTCCGATACCACACTCAAAGGTTGCGTGTTTTGTGCATAAATCCATGGCGAAAATATGCCGGTGACGATGAGTAGTACCGCAGCGCGGCAATCAAAAAATTGACTCTGCAACATTAGGTCCTCCAGCTGTCGAGCAGTCGATGATAACTTATCGTAGCTGAATTCGCGAGAATTAAGCGAGTCCGATTGCAAGTCTTCTACAAGCAATGCAGAATACTCGATGGCTTTAGTTAGATCTCCAAGGGAATAAACGATGAAGTTAAGTTTAGTGAGGCTATGCGTCGCCGTTGCCTGCTTGTTCTATTCGATTGTACAAGCTCAAGAAGTTTCCTATTTCCGACACGATCAAGGTGTTGCAACGGGAAAAAAACCGCTGCCTAGCGACTTTGAAAACGATGCCAAGCTGTTGTGGCGGACACCTCTCGACAAAGGGCATTCCACTCCGTGTGTTTGTGGTGAATCGATATATCTAACGACTTTCCAAGCCGATGAAAAGGCATTGGCAACGGTTGCTATTGACCGAGCCACCGGACGGATCCAATGGAAACAGGTGGTGCCCACGAAGACGCTAGAAGCGTTTCACGTTACTGGCAGCCCCGCCACTGCGACTCCTGCCTGCAACGGTAGCCAAGTGTTTTCGTTCTTCGGCAGCTACGGGATGTTGTGTTACGATCTCGACGGAAAGCTCTTATGGGAACGGCGAATGGGACCCTTTCAAGATGAGTTTGGAGCATGCAGTTCCCCTATTCTAGTTGATAGCTTGGTTGTCTTGAATGAGGATCACGACCTGGACAGCTTCATTATCGCAATGGACCAGCGAACCGGCGAGACGGTTTGGCGGGTGCCCCGCGAAGATGCAACGCGAAGCTACTCCTCACCCGTCGTCCTTGAACGCAATGGTACAAAGGAAATTTTGGTTGCCGGAGCACTTCAGCTTTCGGCTTACGATGCGAGAACTGGCGTCAAACGGTGGTGGTTCAATGGCCTATCGCGGATCGTCGATTCAACACCAGTGATTCAAGACGGCGTGATCTATATCGCCACGTGGACTCCCGGTGGTGATCCTGGTGATCGCATCGCAATGGAGCCATTTATGGAAGCGCTCGGGAAGTATGACACGAACGACGATAAAATGATTTCGAAAACGGAATTGCCCGCAGGGAGTCCGGTGGTCGATCGATTCTTTCGAATCGATTTGAACCAAAATGAAAAACTGGAAGAAAACGAATGGAGTCGCCATGCAGCAGTTTTTGATCGAGCTCAAAACGTTGCGATTGCCATTGAGCCGGGTACAAGTGGTGAGTTAACAAGCCGATTCGTGAAGTGGACCCACACCCGCGGGCTCCCGACCGTACCCAGCTCCGTCGTGCATGAAGGAGTCATGACCATGGTCAAGGATAGCGGCATTGTAACGATGATCGATGTCGCCTCCGGTCAAATGCTTCACCAGGGTCGTGCCGAAGGTCGAGGCAATTACTATTCGTCGCTGATTGCTGGAGATGGAAAAGTATTCATGGCGAGTGAAAGCGGTGTCATGACTATTCTCAAAGCAGGTAAGGAATGGAGCATTCTGTCGTCGCATGATTTTGGAGAACGAATGATGGCCACGCCTGTTATTTCCAACGGGGTCATGTTCATACGGACAGAAGAAGCGCTATACAGCTATTCAAAAAAATGACGTTGCCCAAATTGGTGAGTGGCGAGGCGATAGTGTAGCTCGGCTCTCCGAGCCGAGAAAACACGGCACGGAGTGCCGTTCTACACTAAAAGAACAGCCCCGCTACTAGCCGGCAGGTGAGCCTAATGAAGCAATGTCAATGGATTTTCACGCGTCGACAAAGGCAGACCGACGCGTCCTCCGACGCGATGAGATTCAAAAACAGCTGCGATCATTTCGACAATCGAACGGCAATCCTGCGCCGAACACTTCGTTGGCCGATCGCGTTGAATACTGTCTAGCAAATCGTTGATCGCGGCGATATGACCTCCCTCGTAGGTGCCGTCTGTGCGTGGCTCCGGTTTGCCGATTCCGGCAGACGTAATCGGTTCCCAAGATTTACCGCTTCGCCCAGGCGACCAGCTGCTATCGCGCAAAATGGTTCCCTTCGCTAGATACCCGCTCTCCATCTCGATAATCCCCTTTGACCCGAAAACTTGGATTGCGAAGCGTGTGGGGTTGCCTGCAACTGCACGTCGCGATGCAAAATGCCCTATCGCGCCGCTCGGGAATGAATAATTCGCGATGACATTATCGCCAGCCAACCAGCCGAGCCCCTCCGCACCCTGTACGATATCTGCCTTGGTCACTTTGTGTCCTTTGTTTAGAACCACCGCCGAACAGTCCGTCGCATTGCCACCTGCCAAGGTACGCATCAATCCAAAGATATGTGACCCTAGAACCCAAAGATCCTCTCCACCTCCACGCTGATCTTCTTTGCCTCGCCCTCTCAATTCGAGAACTTCCCCAATTTCACCGTTTTCGATCAGTGATCGAACGACATCGAGCACGGGCGAGTATTGACTGATATGCGCGATTCCTAACTTCAACCCGCGTTGCTCCAGTTCTTTAATCGCATCGTCACAATCCAATAGGGTTGGGCAAAATGGCTTCTCCATATAGACGTGACAACCGGCTTTCGCCGCCGCCACGACCATATCGTGATGTTGATCGATCCATCGAGGGCAGATGGCCACAACATCTAACTTCTCGTGCGTCAACATTTCTCGATAGTCGGCATAGGTTTTTTTGGGATTGGTACGCTTGCTTGCTAACGACCGTCCATTTGGGTTTTCGTCCGCCAAAGCGACGATTTCGACGTTGGGCATTTTCGTAAATGCGACATCAACGCTATGACCGTAGTCTCCCTTGCCAGTACTACCGATAATTCCAACTCGGACTTTTTCCCTAGGCACTCCAAGTGCTCTTGAAATGGGCAACGTGCCAATGACCCCAGCGGCTAGGGTTGTAGTACCACAATTCAAGAATGTGCGTCTATTGGAAGTTGGCATGTGATCGCTCCTGGGTATTTGTAGCATGGCCCCCTGGGCCGTGTGTCACTCTGATAAAAGCAAAGTTAAAGTTTCTCCCGCCGTTCGCCTTATTGGCCAACACTAGCATACGGCAATCTTCAAACCATGAGCTGCACGTTTCGCCGTTGAATGGGTTAGAATTCATGAAAGCATTGAATTCAAAAAAATTCAGCTACCATAATTCATTGTCAGCAACCCGCCTTAATCCTTTACCTCCATCGTTGAATCGGCAAACACAAACCATGAAACAATTACTCGCCGTCGTGATCGCATGGCTTTCAGCTTCAGGTTTAGTATTTTCATGGGATAGCTTGGCAGGAAAGCGACCGAATATCCTTTTCATACTGACGGACGATCAAGGCTTTGGCGACATCTCAGCCCATGGCAACCCCGTTCTCAAAACGCCGCAGCTCGACAAGCTCCGTAGCGAAGGGGTGCGATTCTCCGATTTCCACGTTAGCCCTACCTGTTCACCCACACGCAGCGCTCTGATGACTGGCCGTCATGAATTCAAGAATGGGGTCACTCACACAATTCTTGAACGCGAACGGCTCACTCTCAACGCCACGACCATTGCACAAGTGCTACAAGCCAGTGGTTACTCGACTGGCATATTCGGCAAATGGCATCTTGGGGACGAAGCCGAGTACCAACCCAATCGCCGCGGCTTCGACGAAGTGTATATCCATGGCGGTGGAGGGGTTGGACAAATCTATCCTGGATCATGCGGCGATGCACCCGGCAACAAGTATTTCGACCCAACCATCCTTCACAATGGCAAGTTCGAAAGGACCAAGGGCTACTGCGCGGACCTCTATTACGAACAGGCGACAAAGTGGATCGACTCGCAGCGCAATAGCAACAAGCCATTTTTTGCTTATATCCC
>JANLRK010000275.1:0-19348 GCA_031361585.1 Pirellula sp.
GTCCCGTCGTTCGCAACCTGTGCTCCTGATCAACTCAGCTGTGGCCATAATTCAATTCCTTCTAAAAGTTCGTTTCTCGCTGGCTGCAATCCGACATGCAGAAGGCCGCCTAGTCTTGTTTTGAATCATCGCACTTTTAGAAGGAATTGAATTATGGCCACAGCTGAGTTGATCAGGAGCACAGGTTGCGAACGACGGGACTTCGTTCTCTCGAATCTTCCTATGGACAAACGCGGCATTGAAATCGCGCCGTATTTCAATCCGATGACCGATAAATCGATGCACGACGTTTGGTACGTGGACTGCATCGACAACGACGAGATTCAACGAAAGGCAACTGAAAATCCAGGTGGGATTGGTAAGGTCGTTCCACGCGTGGACAGCGTATGGGTGCCCGGAAAACGATTGCTAAAATGCGTGAACAACCAAAAGTTTGAATACGCGATTGCCTCACACGTATTCGAACATGTTCCAAATCCGATCGGTTGGCTACTCGAAATCTTAGAGTGCTTGGAAATTGGCGGGATGCTGGCGTTGCTGATCCCAAATCGTCAACACTCGATGGACTACTACCGACGCGTAACTAGTTTCGGTGAACTCGTTGGCTGGCATATCGAGAAACCGAGCATTCCTACGCCAGGTCAAATCATGGATTTCCTTGGCGACTCCTTTGAGGACACAGGTGTGGTTGACTTCAAAAAAGAAATGCTGCCCTTTGCGGATGCAAAACGGCACTATTCCGACGCCCAGGCTTTCAACTACGCAGAATGGACGGCCAAACAAAAACATTATTTGGATGTCCATTGTACCGTCTGGACTCCATCGTCATTCGCGGACGTATTTGCGAGAGTTGCAAAACTTGGACTTCTACCCGTGGAACTCACGGGGCCATTTGTTGGTTTTTCTGGATCGATCCCCGGCGAATTTTTAGTTTATATGCAGAAAACGGCATAGAACACACGACCCTGTCAACCCTCTTTGATTCTCCTCGCTTGGCACGGATGTCGAGTATTCGATGAAAAATTTCTGGAAGGCAATTCGCGATTCGCTTCATCATGCGCCCGCGATTGTACTGGCTACTTTTTGCTCTGTTGGAATCGCCTTCATTTGGAGTTCTAACATTACCGCTCTCTACCCTGTCATTGACATGACACTTAAGGGTGAATCGGTGCAAAGCTGGCTGGAAAAGAAAATCCTAGCCTCTCAAACTAGAATCCAATCGTTGCAGGATGGTCGCGATCGCGCGCTCGCAGCGGATCCAAATGCAAGCACCGACTCCTTCGTCACGGGGATCGGCGAAGAACGCAGCGTAAAAGCATGGAACGAAACGTACCTCGCCTGGGCGAACTCATGTCTTCCTCGCGATCCGTTCCAAACCATTTGCTACATCATGGGGTTGCTCGTCCTCAGCACCCTCGTCAAGCATATGCTAATGCTGGCCAACGACATGTTGATCGGACATGTTTCTACGAGCATCGTCCGTGGCTTGCGCATGAGAGTCTTCGACGCTGCTCTCCATATGGACAAAAAAACATACCAAAATTTCGGAACAAGCGGACTACTTGCTGCGATCACATCGGCCGCCGATGGCTTGGCATCTGGACTGATGGCTCTCTTCGGTGCTGCCGTCCGTGAGCCCCTTCGTGTCGTCGCCTGCCTCGCAGCGGCCTTTTATATCTGCCCCCGATTGCTGATGCTTTCGGTCATACTCGCTCCTCTCCTGATATTCGTAGTGCTCTACTTCAACCGCAAAATACGCTCCATTGCATCAAGCATTTTGGGCCGCAACGCTGGCTTTCACGAAGTTCTACTCGAAGCGCTTGGCAACGTTTTCACCGTCCAAGCATTCACGATGGAAAAAGAAGAAAATGAACGCTTTCGCGATTGTACCAAGGGTATGCGAAAGGCCAGCATGAAGATGATTTTCTACACGGGACTCAGCAAGCCATTCACCGAGCTAGTTGGTATTGGAATGGTTGCCATCACGGTTTGCGCTGGGGCCTATCTCGTGGTCAACAAACAAACCCATATCGGATTCCTTCGCATCTGCGAAAATCCATTGGGCGTAACCGACTTGCTCATTTTCTTCGGCCTATTGATCGGTGCTAGCGATCCACTCCGAAAGTTATCTGGCATCTCAGTTGCCATATACGGCGGCGCCATGTCAGCCAATCTTTTGTATGGCATTCTCAACGCGAAACCTGAAATCTTAGAGCCCGAGAATCCGGTGGTCATGAATGGTCGGCACAAAAACATTTCAGTGCAAGCTGTCAGTTTTCACTATCACTCAGCCCATCCTGTGCTCAATCATATGGACTTGGAAATTCCATTTGGAAGCACCGTCGTTGTCCTCGGTCCAAACGGGTGCGGGAAATCAACTCTTGTCCAATTGCTCGGACGTTATTACGATCCAACCTCCGGGAGCGTGCAATTGGACGGAGTCGATCTTCGACGTATCGCCACACAGGACATCCGCCTCAAGATAGCTCTAGTGAGTCAAAGCACTGAGTTGTTCAATCGCTCCGTGTTTGAAAACATCCAGTATGGCAGCCCCGACGCGACTCAAGACGAAGTAGTTGAAGCGGCCAAGCTTGCACATGCTCATCAGTTTATCTCCGATTCCTTAAGCGACGGCTACGAAACCATCGTTGGTCAATCGGGGCAACGGCTCAGCGGTGGACAACGCCAGCGTATTGCTCTCGCCAGAGCGATATTGCGCAACCCTGAGATTCTCATTTTGGACGAGTCGACCAGCCAAATCGACATGGCCAGTGAAATCCAAATCCGAGAAACCCTGCAATCGATGAAGGGCAAAATGACGATCATCATTATTACGCATCGAGAAGCTCTCATCGCTCTGGCAGACCACGTTTACCATATGAAGGAAGGTCAATTGACGACAGCAGAATCTGCAGCAGCGGCTTAAGTGGTCGTTGTCGCTTGAAAGTGGCCCTCGACAAATGCCTTTGCCATGGCTTTCGGAACTTCTGCTTCGGCCAGAACAAGATTCGCCCTGTTTTCCGCCACTTTTGCTTTCATTACTTGTTCGGAAGCAATCGCCTCCGAGCGACGTTGTTCGGCTTGGGCTCGCGCCATGCGAACGTCCGCTTCGGCTTGGTCCGCGCGTAGCCGAGCGCCGATATTTTGCCCCACTTCAATGTGAGCAATGTCAATCGACACGATGGTGAAGGCCGTTTGATTGTCCAGCCCCCGTTTGAGAACCGTTCTCGAAATCAAGTTTGGGTTTTCCAAAACGACCAAATGGGTTTCGGAGGACCCGATCGAGCTAATGATGCTCTCTCCAACGCGTGCGATAACCGTTTCCTCGGTTGCTCCACCAATCAATTGTTCGAGATTCGTTCGGACCGTAACCCGCGCTTTCACACGCAATTCGATTCCGTTCCTCGCAATGGCCGACAAAAATCCACTACCACTATGCTTCGGATCCGGGCAATCGATAACACGCGGATGCACCGATGTTCGAACTGCGTCGAGTACATCCCGGCCCGCAAGGTCGATGGCTGCAGCGCGGTCGAAATCTAAATCAATGCCAGCTCGGTGGGCCGCTATGATCGCGTTGATCACATTCATCACATTGCCCTCCGCTAGGTAATGTGCCTCAAGCCGCTGCGTACTAATGCCCTTAATACGATCGATATCGAGGCCGGCTTGAGCAGCCATGATCTTCGCATTCACGATGACCTGAGAGCGGACTTGTCGGAAATACATCCCAATGAGACTTGACATGGTTACGTCGGCGCCGCTGGTCTTGGCCTGCAGCCACAGGCTCCCGAAGTTCCAAAAGACGACCAAACTGATTAATCCACCCACCAGCGCTGCAATGAGCAGGCCAACCATGATGAACACTTGAACGTTGTTGTTTTCAAGCATGAAATTTAAGTCTTTTAGAATCGAGGGAAAGTCGTTGGCAACCACGTCTAGCGCCAAAATGATGCTTGCTTTTGTTCACGAGTTGCAGAGTCAGATTAAGAGGTATTGTGAACACACATGCCTACGTTTAGCAACAGGGTCTAGCCAGTTTTCCGTATCCAACCGCACCCAAGGGCCCTTGTACCATCGAAAACCGCCGCCAATTGCCCTGGCGAAACCGCATAACTAGGTTCACAAAAGTCCACCCGAAACTGTTTTTCCGAAATCCGCTCGATCGTCGCTGGCTCAGGGCCTGAGTTGTATCGAATTTGAACTTCTCCCTCCAACGTCTCGCCGACTGGGAAGTCCACCAGCCAATTCGTTTCGTCTGCAATCAGCCAGGAACGAGCAAGTTCTACCAACGGTCCGATAACCACTCGACAGGATTCCGGTAAGATGTCTGTGACATAATGAGGCGATCCCATGGCTACGCCAGTACCTTTTCGCTGCCCCACGGTAAAGCCTTCGATCCCAGAATGCATACCAACCACTTGCCCATTCGACGTGACGATTTCTCCGGCAGTTGAAACGCTAGACTTGTCCCGGACGAACTGCGCATGTGCTCCAGACGTGACGAAGCAGATTTCTTGGCTATCTTTTTTGTCTGCAACTCGAAGACCAATTTCCGTGGCCATTCGCCGAATCTCTGACTTCTGAAATCCCCCAACGGGGAGCATCATGCGAGCCAATAGCGAGCGATGGATGCCCGTCAGGACGTAGGCTTGGTCTTTGCCATCGTCTAATCCCCGATGGAGCTCAGGCGGCTGATTTGGAGTGGCGGCCGGGAGCATACGAGCGTAGTGCCCTGTGGCAACGTATTTTGCACCTACCGCATCCGCGTAGTCAAACAGTCGACCGAACTTCAACCAGTTATTGCACTGGGCACATGGATTGGGAGTGCGTCCGTTTTGGTATTCACCGACAAAATAATCGACGATTCGCTTGAAGTCAGCTTCTAGGTCCAGCGCGTAAAACGGAATGGCATACTTGTCAGCAACTCTCCGCGCATCGGAGGCATCGCTTGCGCTGCAACATCCTTGCTTGTGATCCATTCGACCCTGAAGGATGGGGAGGAGTGGGTTTGGCTTTCCGGAATCCAATTCGCAAGCGGCGCTGGATTTTTCGCCATGCCGCATGAACACGCCGATAACGTCGTATTGCTGCTCGATCAAAAGATGAGCAGCAACGCTGGAGTCGACTCCGCCGCTCATCGCTAGCACTACACGTTCGCGTGGCATAACGGACCGAAACAAGGTGAAATAGCAGTGAATTTACATTCTAACTATAACGACTTTGAAGCATGTGGCCATTCGAAATTTGCAACCTGCCTCGCCAGATTCAATGCCCTACTCTACCGAGAAAAACGGCCATTACGGTCTTAAACATCAGCCGAATGTCTCCTACGATCGTTCTCTTGTCGGCGTACTTCAAGTCCATACGCATCCAATCCGAAAACGAGATCTTTCGCGATTTTGAGATTTGCCAAATGCAGGTCAAGCCTGGCTTCGTATCCAGACGACGTCGATGCCAAACTTCACACATCGCATCTTCTTTGCATGGTAGCGGTCGCGGACCCACTATCGCCATGTGACCCATCAACACGTTCCATAGCTGCGGCAATTCGTCTACACCCGTCTTGCGGAGGAACTTTCCTAAACGCGTAACTCTTGGGTCGTTTTTGATCTTGAAAGCTGGTCCGTCACGTTCGTTGAGTTGAAGCAATTTCTCCTTTAGCTCTTCTGCATCCATCACCATGGTTCGCAATTTGTAAATGGGAAATGCATTTCCAAATTGTCCCGTCCGCATCTGCCGAAAGAAGATCGGTCCTTTCGAGGTCAACTTGATTGCAATAGCCGCCAAAAGGATGACCGGCATTGCAAAGGCAAGTCCAACCAAAGAACAACTAATATCCATGCACCTCTTCCACACCGGATATGGTCTGCAAACGTGCGTCGACGGAACGTTGCCAGTGGACAACAGATTTCCGGTCGAAGAAAGGCGACTCTGTGAAAGGTTGTCGGCCCGGACAATCCGGTTCACACCATGTGGAATCGCCAAGGTTGAAATCGAATTTTTCAAAGCCGACGAGCTCGCTTCAACAACGGTATCGTCCTCATTGCATTCAACATCAAAGGTTATTTCAGAATCTGAATCTGACGTTGGAAGATTACTGTCAACGGACTTGGACCGAGTTTCATGGCCGGAATAAGTGAATATTTCTGCGTCAATATTTACACCTTGTCGACTCGCAGCATGGATGATCGCATTGAGTACGACTCTTGCACCGTGCAACTCCGTCATCGGAAGGAGCACTCCCAACCCGCCTTTGAGTAGAACGCCTTTTTCGTCGGTCAATCGCAAACGTTTGTGGAGAATCTCCCCCAGAACCAAAATCGCATTTGCTGAATGCTTGCTTTGGCTGTTCTTGAGTTGGATAGCGATTAGTGCAAAGAAATGACCATGCCGATCACATCGCATTCTTTCTTTAGCTAGAACCAACTCCATGGCTTTGGATGAAAGGAGCCATTGGGACGATTTGAGTCGTCGCTTTATCTCTGTTGAATTGGAATCAGCCATTGTCCATCCTGTTGAAAATCATGAGTCTTTATTCACCAGGTGAGTGCCCCGAGGTCTCCACTTTGCAAATAATTTAGATTGGACAGCCGCCTGAAATTCGACTGAGCATTATCATCGCTTGAGAGGATTAGATTGCGAGGGACATTCATTGAAAAAAACGGAAAATCCACAACAAAAAGGCGGAGTTTCGGCTGGCCACATCACGACAAAATACAACCCGTTCAATTCAGTCCAAGAGCCCAATTCCCGCAACTTAGGAACGTATTTAAAGGGGAAAAAGGCACCTTGAAAGGTGCCATCTACCCGTCTTGCTACCGTTCCGCATCGAGCGTTGCCTCGTTTGCAGTACCCGTCATTTCGGTTCCACCACCGCTTCGAGACCGAACCGCTGAAGCAAAACTGTCGGGCAAACGCATTACCCAAAGTACAACTACCCACAGCATGCTGACCACCGCCAAAAGTGCTAAGAGGGCGACAAGTCCTTCGCGGACCAACCTATTCCCCATGGATGCGACTGGGGCTGTTATGGCATCCGCTCGCTCCTGTACGAGCACCCAAAGATCCGTATGCTCTCTCGATTCCGAAACTCTTCGCGAAATATCGACGCGTTGCATGGCGGCAATCCATTTCTCTCCGAATTCTTTGCCTTGCGGATCCTTTGAAACAGGATCAATGTACTGGAGAGTTCCTCCATCTTTGAGCGTTTTAAACATATCTTCTTCGATTTGGAATTGAATCTCTGGTTGGTCAACCGAGGAACTCGCGGCGGCCATCTTTCTAAAAATAGGGTGTTGCAAAAGAGCGCCTTCGCGTGCGCCTGCGTGGCCATCTACTAAGACGGCGAATCGATTTTTGTGACTTGGCGTTCCGTCAGGTGAATCCATTTCGTCATCCGCGGAAAGCAACTCAAAATCGCTGAGATTGATGGTCAAAACGAGCAAGCCCTCGACTAACTCGGGTTCGTTGTCTGAGTTGTTGCTTGTGTCTTTCGTGCGCCGCACGGAAATGGGTGTCGAAACCGCAATTTTATTTCTCTTGGTCGTCTTCGATTTAAAGGGTACGCTGACTTGTGAAGATGTGGTTCGAGGAATATTGCGGCGTGGTGTCGTCTCGGGCAAGTCCCGAGACTGTCCTGAAAAATAACTACGGAAAGCGACGTTCGTACCAATGGGATTAGAAATGCGATCCGACGGAAACGCACCTGCTAGCATCGTGCCAAACCGATCCGTAACAAACATACTGTCAAAGCGAGTGGGTTTTTGCGAACTACCGATTTGCAATTTGATTTCATCTAAACGTTTGTCGAGATACTCCTCCAATTTGATTCGACTAGCGAGCGCTCCCAGTCTCGCTTGGCTTTCAGGCGGCGTTCGATCGGTAGCCAAATCATGTAGCATTTCAACGCCCGCTTCATCAACGCAGCTCAAGAAGCGAGTTTCGAGATCGGCCAGGGAAGCGTCCTCTTCGATCAACTTAAAAAGAGATGCCATCTCCGACTCAAGTGTTCTTGCCGCAAACTTGGCCGCAAACAAATTGCTTTGCAATACCGATTTCTGCAACTTATCGGACAACTCGCTAGTTGCTAACGATACACCGCGCCGTGCAAACAGCCCCATCACAGCCAGCAACAAAATGGGGCCAACGATCCCAAGCAACATGAGCGGTCGACGCATTCGAGCCATCTGCCTGCGTTCGATGGCCGCCAGCACCTGCTGAACGTTTGCAAAACGATCCTCTGGTTTCTTTGCGATGCAGCGATCGATTATGCCTACGAGCCAACGATCCATCCCACGGACCCGCTGATGAGCTCTAGGGAAATGGCTTTTGAAAATCGTATCGCGATAGCGTTTGAGTCGTTCCGGCAAACTGGCAGCGGTGTCCAAAGTTGTTACCGTATCAGGCGTCTTGTAGGGGGGACTTCCGACGATCATGCAATAGAATATCGCGCCCAAAGCATACACATCCCAACGGGCGTCAGGCACCGCGTTGAGATCGGCTTGCTCCGGCGCCATGTAAAAAAGCGTTCCTAGCGAGGGAGTCTGTTCGTTGGACAAGCGACTCTGCCCGAAGTCAGCAAGACGCGGCAACCAATCTTGGTCTAAAAGAACATTGGCCGGTTTGAGATCGCAGTGCAATACCCCTTTTCCGTGCGAGTGATTTAGACCCATCGCTATATCGGAAAAAAGTTCCACGGCCTTGGAGGGAGCCATGGCCCCGCGTGCTCGAATCAAATCATCGAGAGATCCGTTTTCCAAGTATTCCATCACATAGTATGGCGGCTCAGAATCCCAGCCAACTTCGAGCACTTGAACGATATAGCGATTGCCAGCCATGCTAACCAAGTTCTTCACCTCGCGCGTTAGCGATGACCAGTTAACTCCAGAACGGTGCAAATAAAATTTGATCGCAACCGTTCGCCCTGTGTTGAGGTTGTTTCCAACCCAAACCTGACCAAACGCTCCTTGTCCCAATAGCCGATCTAATCGATAGCCAGGCACTTGGGCGGGAGGGACGGTCGCGCGGAGGCTGAGCTCTTCGGCTCGCATTTGCTCGCCGACTGTCTGATTCAAGGTATTGTCGATTGGATTGGGATTGGTGACGAGCGTCAAAGCAAAATGTCAGGAGAAGAGACCAATTGGAAACTCAAGACGTCTCATTTTAAGCAAAAACTGCCCGTTAGTCCCTATCCAAGCCTTAAATAATCCAAGTATTGTGGCACGGTGGTCCCCACCGTGATTCGGCCCGGAAACGTTGGTTCGGTTGAAGTCCCAAACCGATGGAGGGCCCCTTGCATTGCCTACCAGGCATGGCGAGTGTTCGTACTTAAGTAGCATCCGTAACTTAGGTGTCCTGGCCGACCCTGCTAGCATCGGATCGGATGCTAGGAGCATCCGCCACGATGCTAACTTCGGACTGAGACGGGAACCGGTGTGCTCTTTGTTAGAGACCGTATGATCTGGGTTGTATCGACGCCGTCCCCAATCGCGCGATGATTGACGATGATTCGGTGACGAAGGATCGGGATTGCAACAGACATGAGGTCGTCCAAGATGGGCGCCGTTCGTCCCTCCAAGAGCGCTCTCGCTTTGGCGGCCAACACTAAATTCTGACTGCCTCGCGGTCCGGCACCAAATGCCACATAGTCATCGATCATTTTATTGCCCCCACCAGGACGCGTACCAGAACAAAGGGATACGGCGAAGTCGGCAATGTGTTCAGGAACTGGCACACTTCGGACGGCTGATCGCAACTCAAGAAAGGCCTCTCGTGTTAATTTGCTTTCCGCTATTGTTGTTTGATGCCCTGTCGTTCTCATCACGATTTCTTTTTCTTGCGCATGGGACGGATAGCCAACATGGATCTCCATCATGAATCGGTCGAGCTGAGCTTCCGGTAATGGATAGGTCCCCTCTTGTTCGATCGGGTTCTGTGTTGCAACAACGAGAAATGGCTCCTCCAAAGGATAAGACTCGCCGCCAACAGTGACATGCCGTTCGGCCATCGCTTCGAGCAATGCGCTTTGCGTCTTTGGGGCGGCTCGATTGATTTCGTCTGCCAAGACCAAGTTGGCAAAAACAGGTCCTTTCCGAAACTGCATACTCATCTCATTGGTCTGCGCATCGCGTCCTAGCAGTTCGTAGCCAGTGATATCGCTTGGCATCAAATCCGGCGTAAATTGGATTCGAGAAAATTTCCAATGGAAGGCGCTCGCAAGGCTCTTGACCATCAACGTTTTCGCCAGCCCCGGCGCTCCTACTAACAACGCGTGCGAACCGGATAGAGCACAGACCAACAATTGGTCCAGGACCAAGTCTTGGCCGACTATCGATTGACTGAGTATTTTTCGAAGTTGTTGAATCTGGTCAATGAACGTATCGGCGGTATTCAAGGAGCGTGCTTTCTAAGGGGGTATAGCACGATCACTAGCTTGCGCGTCGTGCTATTGGGCTATCGAGTCTTGTTAATCGAAACGTCGACCTGCAATTGTAGCCGCTGCGCTGCTATCTCGATATCATTCGCGTCGATCTTGATCCAAACCGGAATCGAGCGAAAATCGGACCTTGCCATGGGATTGGGAGATCGCATTTGCGCGGCACCAACCACTCGATCGATTCTAACCACGTGCCCCTTCAGCATTCGACTTAGTGCGGAGGAACGAATCTCAGCCAGATCGTCGATGGCGATACTGGCAACGTCCGATTCGTGCACTTCCGCGACGCAAACCATATCGCTGAGATCCGCCAACTCAAACAATGGCAATTGAGCCGTCCGTTCCCCTTCCTCTATGTTCACGCTAACGACAACACCGTCAAGCGGCGAAACAATGTTGGACTGCTCCAATTGCAATTTCAAAACATCCATTTGCTTCTCTAAGCTTGCAATCGGAGTCGCTTGATCGACCAGTTTGCGAGATTCCTTGGCAGCAACCAATGACTTTTCACTTTGAACCAATTGCAATTTTGATATTTCTACAGCCTGTTGAGCGGCTAAAAGACTCTGCTCGCTTACAGAAGAAAATTTGGTTAGCTCATTCTTCTTTGTTTCTAGTTCGATCGTCCCGATGGCAGCGCTTGTCAGCGGTGAATCTCGAAGTTTTTGAAGGGAGGAAATCTGTCGACTAAGAGATTCCGACTGTTCATTGCCCTTCTTGGCCAAAACCAGTTGGGAATTTGCTTGGGTAACCATTTGCATAGCGGATTGCATTTTGAGGCTCGCTGCTTCGATTGCAAGCTCGGCCTCTTGTTGTTTGACTTGACGGAGGGCACGTGCCTCTTCGAGGCGAAGGGATGCAGCCTCAAGCTCCAGAGCTCTCAATTGTCGGCTTTGCAAAACGATCAAGGGCTGTAGTTTATGTACCTTTTGACCTGCTTGTACCAGTACTTGTTCCACTCTATCGCCTGGCATTGCAGTCAAGCGAATCAAGCCCTTTGTGGGTTGTATGCGCCCCTGCGCCAGTACTTGGTTCGGCTTTGCTGTGTTTTCGAATCCGACAGCGCTAAGCATGGCCGTTGAGTCCGTCGTGGCCAATCGGGAAGAATTGCAACCAGAAGGAAGAAGTATCGCCAGTAGGATCCAACAAATGGTCAACCTGCGCGGTAACACTATACCGGCCGGTCGCGTAAGAAGTGTGAAGGCAAGCTGGCTAATACCGCTGTAAGAAATCAATGCTAGTTTTGCAATCGATGGCATAGCAAAACAGAGGGTCATCATCATCCTAGGATCGGTAAAGACCGCGCATTCGGCAAAAAGGATAGAGTAACTGAGCTGCGATTCAGTCCTACAATAGATTACACTGCAAAGCGGTCGACGGTGAAGTCAACACATCAAATTTTTGGAAATCAAGCGGAGGAATACGATACGATGCTGCCGGGAAGCGTACAAAGAGCGACACTTTTCGACCCAAGCACTCGAATCCGAACAGCACAGAATATCAGCCCATCCATACGGGCTTCAAGTCTTCAGCATTTTTTCGGAACGGGTGAACTCCGAAAGCAGGTCCTCTTCGACATTAATCTGACCGTATTCCCGGGCGAGATTATCATCATGACCGGCCCAAGCGGTTCGGGAAAAACGACACTCCTGACCCTGATCGGAGCTCTCCGAGGTGTGCAGGACGGCAAACTTACCGTTCTTGGACAAGATCTACATGGTGCGAGCCGAAGTCAGTTGGTCAACTTTCGTCGCCATGTCGGCTTCATCTTTCAAGCCCACAACCTCTTCGATTCGCTTACCGCCACTCAAAACGTTCGCATGTCTCTGGAGCTAACCCGGCGTGGAAAGTCCATGAGAGAAAACACCAAGGCCGCTAAAGAAATGTTGGACAGGGTCGGCCTCGCCAATCGAACGGGCCACAAACCGCGGCAATTGTCGGGAGGCCAAAAACAACGAGTCGCCATCGCAAGAGGACTTGTTCATTCCCCCAAACTCGTACTTGCGGATGAACCAACTGCTGCACTCGACGAACAAAGCGGGAGGACCGTTGTCGAGTTGCTTCAACGCATGGCAACCGAGAATCAAACAACCATCTTGATCGTGACTCACGACAATCGAATACTCGATGTGGCGGATCGAATTATCACGCTCGTCGACGGACAAATCCGAAGTGATGCACTCGTAAAGGAGGCTGGTATCATCACCCAAATGCTGGCTAAATGTAGCATCTTCGAACGTGTAACCCCACGCACCTTGACTCGAATCGCCGATGAAATGACGATCGAAAGCCTACCTGCCGGAACACAAATCATTCGAGAACACGACCCCGGCGATCGGTTCTTCTTGATCCGAGAGGGGAGCGTCGTGGTCAAACGGGGATCGCCGGAGGTCGAGGTTGTAACGCTTCATAGCGGAGACTTCTTCGGAGAGACCGCGTTGCTGACTGGGCAACCTCGAAACGCAAGCGTCTATACACTCGAGGAGACACTTCTGTGCTCGCTCAGTAAAGCCAGTTTCCAATCTGCCATGGCCGAGTCGGCGTCGCTCGAAACAGAAATCCGGGAAGCATACTTCGAACGAAAGTAGAACGAATTGCATGTGCCCGGGCGAAATGAAATGAAAGGTTTCCTACTCGTACTGGAATACAAGTGCGTTTTTGCGTTTCAATCGATTAGAATTGGGCTACCCGCGCGTATGAATTTTTTCAGGGACCAAACGCATCCCGTTTTCAAAGAGACTTCACCCATGTCGTCAGTAGATAGATTGATCGAACCACTCCGACATTCGCCACAGCTTCCGCAAGCGATCGCGATTTTGCAATCGGAATTGGAAGCCGAGCGCCAGCGACGCAATCAGTTCTATCACGATATGGCATCCGATCAAAAGATCGAGTTCATCGATGGTGAGACCGTTCTACACTCGCCAGCACGCAACAGGCATTTGGATGTAACCGGTTGTATTTACAGATTACTTCACATTTATGTCTCAGTTCACCACCTTGGCCAAGTCAAGAGCGAAAAATGCCTTTGCGTATTTCCTCGCAACGATTACGAGCCTGACGTCGTTTTTTTCGGACCGGACAAATCGGCTAGTTTTACGCATGATACGATGAAGTTCCCGGCACCAGACTTGGCCGTCGAGGTTTTGTCGCCTTCGACAGAAGGCCGTGATCGCGGCGTGAAATTCGAGGACTTTGCCTCCAATGGTGTGGCCGAGTATTGGATCATCGATGCCGACGCCCAAATCGTCGAACAGTATGTGCTCGAGAACGGTGAATACATGCTCGCCTTGAAATCGGGATCTGGCACGTTGACGAGCCGGGTTGTCAAAGGATTCGCTGTCGCCATCGAAGCAATTTTTGACGAGCACATAAATCTTAGTGCGATACGGAAATTGCTGGGCGATTGAATGGGAACTGTGTGGCACGTTCCAGAGCTGCCGTGTGGCATGCCCACGCGTGATAGTTGCAGGACGTGATGGACTGGTGCTTATGTGTGTGATCACTAGCTTGCGGACGTGCTATTCACGCGATCACTAGCTTGCGCGACGTGCTATGGTATGCTCCGCTGCGCGGGATAAACGCGCTGCAGCTTATACCGATTCGAAAAACGTTCGACCACGCCATAGCCAATAGGTTAACATCGGATCGGCTTGGTTCTTCGTCGTAAACGGTTCGCAGGTCACTTGATCGTCCTCTGCGACAACGACAATTCTTAGTTCGTTATTGATAAGCACCCGTGCGAGAATTCCAAAGTGCTCAAAGAAGCTTACGCAAAGGAGTGTCTCAATGAGTTCAAGCTGATCGGGTAGAGTCTCCAACATCCGATTCATTCGATCTTGAATGCGCGCGTCGAGCGCATTCGGTGCTACCTCGAACGCGTCAGGATGATCGATATCCCATCCAACGAAAATCGCATACGTATCGTCCAGAGAAATATCCGCAAGATCCTGCGAGAACGTATGGCACATGGGACCCGAGAATCCAACGTTGCTGTAGATGGACGCCTGCATGTCGTATTCAAAGCGAAAAAGGAAACACTCTTGCGGTTGCTCAAACCCTGGCCAGCTCAATGTTCGTTGATCCAACAATTCCATTCGACTTGGAGAGATCCCCATTTGTTCATTCTGTGCAAGCCAGTTCGCCAGCCTGGACTCAGCCAATGCTGCAGCATTGGTCCATCGTTCGTCGATTCGATTGTCAATGCCCAATTCTTCCGCATACGCGATTGCGCGTTGTCGGCTCGAAAAATCTGCCGCCAGCTCGATAAGTAATTCCTCCCCCTTTTTGTCCCCTAACTTGGCAAGCGCAAAGGCAGCTTCGGTTCGAATGCGGCGATGGCTTAGTTTGGTGGCTTGAGTCAGCTTTCCAATTGCATCTTGATTTCCTATCAACCCGAGCGTGTCACATAACGAAACGCAAAGTGAAACCGAGTCAAAGAGTATCTTTTGGATCGCCTGAACCGTTCGACCAAATTGAGCTGGATTCTCCTCGAGCATTCCCAACTGGTTTACCAATCCACCCATGAGCCTCAGCAGGGTTCCTAAGTCCACCTTGGCTGGATGATCCGCCAGCGAGCGACTACGGAAAGCATAATTTGCCACGTCCAGCGCCGGCGAAAGTACGGACGGGGCTGTACTTTGGAGTAATTTTGGAAATACGTCCTCAACTCGCCAGGTTTTGGATTGCATCAGTGGGGCCAATGACAGCGAAACATCAGCCCAATCGACGGGGGGCATCACCAGTAACAACTCGACCCCAAGGTGAATTGCAGTCGAGTGACCACTCGCAAAAAGAACTTGAAGCAAACTTCCTTCGCTCCGCTGAAGTCCCCAGCCGTGTACCTTGGTGTAAAGCTCCGCCACGTGCTGAACCAACACCAAGCGTTGTAGCTGTTCCAAGTTAGAATGAGTGTTTTTGACAGCAATAGCCTGGCGGAAATTGCGGACGAGGCAAGTCAAAAACTGTTCTAGCCTAGCTCGGTTACGGGTGACGCCCTCGATCTGTTCTTTGATAGACGCTACGTTTTCGCACATCCAATTTGCACTCAGGACCGACCAAATAGGGTCGTCTGGCTCTTCCCACTGATCGATCAGGTTCCGGCTTGGTGAAGCGGATTCATCAAAGCCAGCCTCTAAAATGGCTTCGGAGAGGTCGGCCCAGGCGTAGGCGGCATCGGGGAGTTCGAACGGGATGGTGTCCATGAAACAAATAAGTGCGTTAGGGTGTTTTGAACTAATCAGCCGTCAAACTGTATCGTAGAATGCTTGTTTAATCGAGTAACGAATAGAGATGGCCACGGCTTGTACTTGGCCTAAACACCATCCATTGACCGGACCATGGAAACTAAGACGCCAGAAACATTCGACGACCTGAAGCTCTCAGCGATCACCCAGCGAGCTATCAAACGGCTCGGCTACGAAAAACCCAGCCCCATCCAAGCTAGCGTCATTCCATGGGCTTTGGAAGGCTATGACGTAATCGGCCAGGCTAGAACGGGAACCGGAAAAACCGCCTCATTTGCTATCCCTATACTTGAACAACTCGACCCCCTCCGAACGTCTCGCTACCCTCAGGCCCTCGTTTTGGTTCCAACCCGGGAACTTGCAGCCCAAGTCCACGGTGAATTCGTCAAGCTTGCATACGGTTGCCCGACCGAAATCCTTGAGGTTGCCGGAGGGAAGCACATGACCAAGCAACTAAAGGCCTTCGAAGGTGCAGTCCAAGTTGTAGTCGGTACTCCTGGCCGAGTTATCGACCATATCAATCGCGGGTCATTGAAACTTAACAACATTTGGTGCGTCGTCCTCGATGAAGCCGATCGAATGCTCGACATCGGATTCCGACCGGATATCGAACGTATCTTGCGACGTTGCCCGGAGAACCGCCAGACTCTCCTGCTGAGCGCAACCCTCGACGAAGAGGTCAAACGACTAGCCCAGAAATACCTGTTCGAGCCCATCCACGTCGATTGTTCACAAAAGGACGTGTCCGTTGACACCATCGAGCAACGCTACCTCACGGTTTCGCCGGATCGCAAGTTTGATGTCCTCGTTCAATTGCTAACGCGAGAGAAACCACCGCAAACTATTATCTTTTGCCGAACCAAATTAGGGACTGCTAAACTTCACAATCAACTTGAAAAAGTACTTCACCGAATCCCTGAACTCTCCGATATGAGGCTCAGCACGATTCATGGAAACATGAACCAAACTCAACGCGATTCAGTTTTCAAATCACTACGAAGTGGCGCTATCCAAATCCTCGTCGCAACCGATGTCGTGGGCCGAGGCATTGACGTAACCACTATTTCTCACATCATCAACTACGATCTGCCAGATGACGTCGATGATTACGTACACCGAGTTGGACGCACTGGACGAATGGGGCGGGATGGAATCGCATTCACATTCATTTTCAAAGGCCAAGGCGACTGCCTTACAGAAATCGAACAGAGGATCAATCGACTTTTGATCGCAGATCCGTTGGCACAGGATTTTGGCATCACGAAAAAGATCAGCCACTCCTTGGCCGAACAGGATTCCATTGCAGAGGATGAATCGACATCGGAAGGTGGATCTATTGTCGAAGCAAAAAAACGAAGTCTAAACCCGATGCGACGCAAGGTTAGCGCCCGCCGACGTCGATAGCTCGTTTAACCCGGGTTCAACGGACTACTGCTCGGTGGATGCGATTTTCAGTTTTAGTTCAAAGGAACTTCCTTTTCCGAGAGTGCTGGAAACATGAATTTCCGCCGACATGCCTTGCACCAAGTGCTTAACAATGGACAGTCCTAGCCCGGTGCCACCAGAGTCCTGGCTTCGGGCTTTTTCGACTCGGTAAAATCGTTCGAAGATTCGGCCTAAATCCTCGGGAGGGATTCCAATGCCGTTGTCGGCGATGATCAAAAGGACATGATCAGGCTCGCGTTGGGTTGACACTCGAACCCACCCAAGGGCATGATTGTAACGCACTGCGTTGCTGAGTAGATTGCCGATCACGGTACGGAGCGACTCAAGGTCCGCTTCGACTCGACATCCTCCTTCGACTCCCGAAGTATCGATCGTAATGTTCTTGTTGCGCCCTATCGTTCGGTGTTCCTCCACGCACGTTTTGAGCACGTCATCAAGTGAAAGGTTGGAGAGGTCGGGCTTGCCCGGTTGTGACTGCAGTTTAGTTAAATGGAGCAAATCGCGAATTAACGCGTCAAGCCGATCGGCTTGCTCCGCGATTCTTTCGACGAAGCGTTGACGCGCCTCAACATCATCCAGCGCTCCCATGAGAAGTGTCTCTGCATATGCTTTTATGGTGGACAAAGGTGTTTTCAACTCGTGTGAAACATTCGCCGTAAAGTCACGTCTTGCATTCTCCAATTGCTTGAGTCGCGTTTCGTCCGTGACAATCAATAGAACGCCGCTTGATGTAGCAGCCGCGTCGAATCGGTCGGGATCCAACAATGGGTGCGCGCGCAGGCGCAATGTAGCTTTGCTAAGCGGCAACTCCAATTCTACTTCTTGGATTTCAGGATCGTCCGAAACCTGTTGGATGAGATTGACCACGGTAGGCTGGCGTATGACTTCTATCATGTCCTGCCCAAACTGGAGGGAAGTGCCAAGACCCAATAGCTCACCTCCAGCGCGATTAACGAACAATAGTTTCAGCTTTTGATCGAAGGCAAGGACTCCGACAGGCATAGCCGACATCACTCGCGACGACTGCTCGAATGAAAGCTGGAGAGTTTCAAGCCGAATATGCATTCCTTCGGATGCACGACGCAAGAATCCTGCGACATTGGGGTCAACGCGTTCCATCGCGGCCGTAGACCGATCGCCCTCCAAGGGAATTGGGAGTTGAGGCTGATTGGACCACTCAGCAAGCGATACAAGAAATCGACTTCGATTGACTTTTGTAGCCGTCAACCACAACCCAAGCAACATTGAACCGCTAAACAGTGAACCAGCCCAAAGCCAATCCAACAACTTAAGGCTCGTAAACTCGCTGGCTGAAAAGCGACGGGCTAGAGATGGTTCCTTTCCATCTTCGAATGTCAAACCGAGATTGCAAGTCAGGTTCAACCGGTTGTATCCGTTCGGTTCGAAGCTCCATCTATGTGCGAATTCGGATTGGCCCATACCCTGCGTATCCTCTGTTTCAACTTGATCCGCAGACCTAGGCAAAAACAACTCACCACCTTTGGTCAGTTTCTCTATTGCGTTTTTCGTACTTGAATCTAACGCGTTCCATGAGAAAGGCTGCTGGCCATTTTTCTGCTGACCCAACCTCGCAATTTCGAGAATGGTCTTGATAGCAACCAAGTCCGACTCGGCGATGGCGACTTGACTGTCGCGCCAGGATAATGACAAGGTCTGTGATCGCCATGCAACGAAAGCAATCGAAAGGCTGAGTCCAATCAATGACGACGCGACTAGAGTTGGCCATGCAAGAGCCAACAAATCACCTGCTGAATTGGAATTTCGTTGGGACAATCGCGTGAGCTAAATAATGGGGTAAGTCTTGCTTGGCGTTTTCAACCGCAATGCATGAGATTGCACGAAGAATAAACTAACGCACATAAGGTACTCTGGGGAGTTCTGCTCCAGGACTTTTTCGCAACAGAAGTGTTTTTTAAAACAAAAGGATTACGAAACTTAGCCCCAGAGGGTGGCATGCGGGTGGCATGCCTTGCTCAAATTGACTGATTGTCGTCGCGCAGGCCTCGATTTCAAGGTATCATTATCGTTGGGCGAAATTGACCCAGCGTTGCAATGACATCAGAATCCTAGATTGCCCCCGAATACCCATGAACTTTTTGCACCTGTGGGCTCTCGGAATTGGTATAGGCGCCTTAGCCATTCCGGTGGCGGTTCACTTTTTGACAAAGCCTAAGCCTGTTACTTATCCGCTTGCGAC
>JANLRK010000277.1:0-7964 GCA_031361585.1 Pirellula sp.
ACCCTCTTTCGCTCCAACGATCCGGCCTCGGTCGAGATCGTTGATGGACCGATGCGAGCCATTTGCCATCGACCAGGCAAACATGTGATCATGGCTCGTTTTTGGAATCGAATCGTGCCCGTTTCTATATTGCTGCCGTACGACCGGAGGTTACTCCTACCAACGAGCGCTGTGACCTCGGTGAACTTCGTCGATGCTGAAATCGATGCTCAGCTCACCCAACTGAATTTGACGGCCAATGGGACAGCAGAGGACGCATCCTTTTTACGCCGTTTGCAACTTGACTTGACAGGTCGATTGCCTACGCCCGAAGAACTCCGTTCGTTTCAGTCCAACGTTTCTAGTGAGAGTCGAATGAAAAGGATTGACGCGATGCTCGAGAGTCCGGAGTTCTCCTCTTTTTGGGCGTTGCGCATGGCTCGATGGTTCAAACTGCGAGGTTCGCCTGAGGAGCCGCAGTCAACACTTGCGTACAGCGAATGGATATTGAAATCGCTGGAGAGTCGGCGTCCCTACAATGAGATGGTGCGAGAATTATTGACTGCGGTAGGCGATAGCCATGTCATCGGTGCGGCCAACTTCAGCCGGAGCGTTTCCGATGCTCGGCAGCAGGCGGAGCTGGTAAGCAGCGTTTTCCTGGGGACCCGTATCCAATGCGCAAACTGCCACAACCATCCTTACGCGAATTGGACGCAAGACGACTATCATGGTCTCGCAGCAGTCTTTGCTAGATTGGACCGCAGTAGGACAGTTGCGTTGAAAGAACGAGGATCTGTAACGAATACCCGTACAGGCGAACTTGCTATTCCTCGTATTCCCGGTTTTCGCGATCTAACTGAATCGGAGCCAGCCTTGGAGAGATTCACGAACTGGATATTGGAGAAGGACAATCCACACTTTGCGAAGGCAATTGTCAATCGACTTTGGGATGCGATGATGGGTCGAGGTTTGGTTTCGGACGTGGATGATTTTCGAGAAACAAATCCTCCCTCCCATGCGCTATTGCTCGATAAGCTTGCTACTGATTTCGTAACCAACAAATATGACCTACGACATACGTTGCGGGTGATCGCAAGCAGCAACGCATACGCTCGATCTTCGAAGTTGGCCTCGCAAACGAATGAGCTCGAGACGTGGTACGGAGCTTCGAATGCGAAGCCCTTGCTCCCGGAGGTCCACCTCGATGCGATCGAAGATGTACTCGGACTCGAGGACCAAAATAGTAAGGCAGGCCGCATTCGAGCGATCACATTGCTCGATCCTACCAGTGCTTCACCCGAACTGGATGCGTTGGGCCGTTGCTCTCGAAGTGAAGTCTGTCAAGAACGAGGTCAACAACAAGGCCTCGCCGCAAAACTGCATTCGATCAATGGGGAGATTCTCAATCGTCGTATCGCAGACCAGAACGGACGGCTACACGTCCAGCTTCGCGACGGAAAGGATCCGCTTTCAATGATCGAAGACTTTTTCATGCGAGCGTTGGCCAAGCGGCCAAGCGAAAATCAACGCAAGAGTTGGCTCGAGGAACTAAGTCGATTGACTGGTGACGAGCAAATTCAATGGCTAGAGGATTTTGTATGGGCTATGCTCAGTTCTCAAGACTTCTCAACGAATCGATAGCGAGACTCGGTATGGACCATTTTGTAGGATCATCGATGCAGACGCTGCGAAGGGACTTTCTACGAATTGGAAGCCTTGTGTCGCTGGGGCTTGGCTCGCAACTGTTCTCTACCAAAGCAGCACGGGCAACAGCCCCATCTCGGAACGGGAACGCTAGATCGTGCATTCTGCTTTGGCTCGATGGGGGCCCAAGTCATTTGGAGACCTTTGATCCGAAACGCGATGTTCCCGATGAAGTGCGAGGACCCTTCAAACCGATCGCCACGGTGGTACCGGGAATTGAACTATCCGAACTATTGCCCTTGACGGCCCGTGTCACAGATAAACTGGCTATCGTCAGATCGGTTACTTCCCCCTTAGGAGAACACGGGATCGCCAACCAGTACTTGCTGACCGGCTACCAACCCGGTTCGCCCGTAGCGTATCCCAGTATAGGTTCGGTTTTAGCCCATCATCGTTCATCCGATTCGTCTCTCCCAAACTACGTAACTATCCCGGACTCGCGTCCGAGCATGGGCCCCGGTTTTCTTGGGCCAAAGGTTGGACCGTTCTCCATTTCGGGCGATCCAGCGCGGCCGGACTTTCGAGTCAAGGATCTGGACTACTACCCTGGACTTGATGGCCAGCGATTGAATCGTAGACGCCAATTCCTGCAGCAGATCGAGGTGATGGATGCAGCGCTGAACTCGAACGCTGCAAAACTAGACCCGACCTTTGAACAGGCATTTCGGCTTGTATCGACACCCGAAGCGAAACGTGCTTTCAATCTAAGCGAAGAAAGCGAGGTAGCTCGAGGCCGCTATGGACACCGAACCTTTGGGCAAAGTTGTCTGCTCGCCAGACGCTTGATCGAGCGCGGTGTCGGTCTGGTTTCGGTGCTGCAAACGGGTTGGGATACGCATCAAAATCTGATACTCTCATTGCGGGACGGGTTTAGCGGTGCCAAGGTCGGGGTTGGATTGGTTCCGACCTTCGATCAGGCCTTCTCGGCCTTGATCGAAGATTTGCAGCAGCGCCGGATGCTCGACGAAACGCTCGTCGTGGCAATGGGAGAGTTTGGACGAACGCCCAAGCTCAATACGGGGGGAGGTCGTGATCATTGGCCTCGCGTATTTAGTGTCGTGTTAGCCGGCGGTGGAGTGCGCGGTGGCCAAGTTATCGGCGCAAGCGATCGCATTGGTGAGAGTCCATCAGAAAGACCCATTACCCCTGCCGATCTCGCAAACACCATTTATAGTCTCTTGGGAATTGATCCTGACAGTGAATTGGTAACAGCAGACGGTAGACCGATTCGCATCAATCAGGGCGGCAAGTTCATTTCCGAGTTGGTTTAGGATTCTATAGGCTTCGCCATGCATCATCGGAGAAAGCAATGGACAGGGGTCTTGCTCACCCTTTTGTTGATAATTTTCGTTGCGAATGAATGCGAATGCTTGGCTGAACCTCCCATTACGGCAATGGCTATCTCTTTGGATAACTTGTTGGTGATAACTGGCTCGCAACGCGGTTTGGTCGTTCGTGAATGGCCCAGCCTAGATCATGGTAGAGCCATCGATTGTGGACTAGATAGTATTCACGATGTATGCATTTCGCCCGACGGAAAAAGGGTGTTGGTAGCTGGCGGAAGTCCTGGATTATCCGGCGTGGTGCAATTGCGCAGTTGGCCAGATTTGGTAATGGAGCGTTCTTGGAGCGAACATCATGATGTAGTCTATAAGGTAGCATGGAGTACGAACGGCCTCGAATGGATTTCTGTAAGCTGGGATGGATACTGTAGAATTTGCAAAGGGAATGCCCCCGCGTCGCACGTCACATCGACAAGTCACTCTGGCCCAGTGTTTGCGGCGGCTTTTCTAAAGCACGACGCAGTTGCGACCGCTGGCGCGGATCGAACCATCGCGGTTTGGAATTCCGTTTCAGGGCAAACATCGCGGGTCTTGCGGCAGCATACTGGCACAGTGCATGCCTTGGCTTTGCAACCTGCACGTCAGGACGGCCAGGAACAACTCCTCGCTTCCGCGAGCGAAGATCGAACTATCCGCTTCTGGCAGGCTAGCATTGGCCGAATGGTTCGTTTTCATCGTTTTGCAAGTACACCGCGGTCGATCGCGTGGACTCATGATGGACGATGGCTGATCGTAGGCAACGATGACGGAACAGTTGTTCAACTCGATCCGACGTCTTTAAAATCGTTCGTGTTGTCGAATCAAGCCGCAAGCGTGCTAAATCTAGTTGTGGGAGCTGACGATGCACGGTTGCTCGTTAGCGAGGGGTCTGAGTTGGTGTCCATCGTCTTGCCAAAGTGAGCCTGGGCACCGTCGTTTACGGCGTGGAATGAAAAGGATTAAACGATTGCGAAGTCACTCTCGGCAAGCTCGGCAAGAGTGACCTACGGGAGTACGATGTTCTCGAAACGCCATTCGCGTTGTAGCGTCTCCCACCATCCTCCAGGTAGCGTCCTCGAGGGTTCTTCGATTTGAGACCGAACCTGGAGTTGGTCCGACTCTTGGTCAAGCATCATGGCTCGCTGCTTCATGGCCAGCATTTGATTTTGAAACTCCGCCAATTGCGTTGAGGCATGGGGATCATCGACGGATCTGTTCGATGCCTTTGTTCCGCGTAATTGTTGGTTGGGGGGTATTTGTCTGTCGTGGAGATGTTTGGTGAATTCGGGTTCATAGTGGAAATGGCAGTCGAAAAAAAGGCCACGTGTGACCAAGTTTTGGATGCTAGCTAATCCCAAACTGTTGTCTTGAACCAACTCGGAAGCTCATCGCATTTGATTTCAATCTCGGTTCCACCGGTTATCTCGGCAATCCAAATCTGCTTGCTTCCTGAATTATCAAAAACATACGCTCGATCTATTTCGCGAATCGCATCGAGCAATAGGCTTAAGGAACGATAGTAGCGTTCAAAAATCTTGACCGTTGGGACATCATGCCCACCCAACTCAACTCGTCGTTTGACGCGCGAAACGCTTATTTCAGGATCTTCAGTCGCATCAATCGCCATACCGCGATGTTGGCGTGCCACGATGTGTTCTATCTGAAAAGGTTCGGTGAAAAATCGAGTGGATTCTGGCAGTACTCATAGTTACCTACCGACATGAACGAGACCTATTCTAATTTCCTATGATTTCAAACACGAAATCACTTTGGAAACGGGATTGCTCCAGTGGTTCGCTCGTTCTTGATTGTCGTCAGATTAAATACTATGTTATAGTCCGAATCTATCGCATTTTAGTATCGGAAAATGATGTAAAGACAAAGGCATAGGCAGTGAGTAATCCTCTACGATCAGAAAGTAAGGCCAACACGTCCGTTGCTAGTTCGCAATTTGCCTATTCGCTACGTAATCGTGCGATTACCTCGGCCCTCTCGGAACTTCTTAAGGCACATGACTATGCGATAGACAATGGTTTTGATGAGTGGGATTTTGCAGTAGAGATTAATACTCTTCGCCAGTTTGGCACAACAGATACAGATCTAAGATGGCTGATTCTGAAAAAAATGCTGGAACACCGGCGCGATACCTCCGGTCCGAACGACGAGGGGCGTTGTTTCGAGTTTGCCAATCCGCTCAAGTTTCACTCTCACAGTTGCTTCGTATTGACTCATGCGGGTTCAGTATTCGTTAGCAAGCTACTTTCCGAACTGGAGAGCAGTGCAACGCTTTTGCCTTTGGTTTTTGCTGAACCAAATAGGGCGGAATTCCCAACACCATTTTGGGATCCTATGCGACGACAACTTCGAGTTTGTGACTTTGTCGTCAAACACTTTCGCTGGTCAGCAAGAAACCAGGAGCATGTCCTATCTGCGTTTCAAGAAGAAGGATGGCCTTCGGAAATAGACGATCCACTGATTCCTATGGATGGCCTTCCATCCAAGGAACGCTTACATGACACAATTAAAGGTCTAAATCGCAACCAAAAAAAATGCCTGATCCAATTTCGGGGTAACGGCACAGGTGAAGGAGTGCTTTGGAATTTCACTCCGAAAGGCCTCAAAGAAATTGGCATTGACCAACCTCGAGTAGGGAATGATTTAGATTAATTTCCAGGAACAAATCGCGGATTTAGAATGTTGGTTGATTCTAACGAATGTACTGCTCGCACCAGTTGATTTACAACCCATTCGACTTCGCCCAATTCCGAATGTCTGCCAAGGCTAAATCGAATTGCACCTAAGCCAATTGAATCGGGTACCCCCATCGCAGTGAGAACGGGGCTGATTTGTCGGCTTCCTGCATGGCAGGCTGATCCCGTAGACGCGGCGAGGCCATCGATTCGCGATAAGATTTCATGGCCCATTTTGCCTGGAAAACTAACATTTAGTGTGTTTGGCAATCTATTTTCGGGGTGACCGTTTAGCTCAACTCGCTGGTCAAACTTCTCTTGCAGGCAACTCCAAAAGTGGTTTCGCAATTGCAGCGTCAATGACGAATCCCAACACTGCTCACACGACTCACATGCTAGGCCGAAACCGACAATCTCCAGGACGTTTTCGGTTCCAGAGCGATGGCCATCTTCATGATTCGCGCCATGCGGCAACGGTTCAAGCTGCACTCCATAACTATTCGGCCAGCTGTGAACGAAAGACAGATATTCTGTTCGGCGATTCTGCCGTAATGCATCCAACAATCCGAGCTTCAGTCATACCACTCGCGTGCAATTCTTCAAGAGTTTCTTTTGCGCTTTCCGCCGAAACGGATGCGAGCAAGCCGCCCGATGTCTGAGCATCACACAAGATCAACTGGTCCACTAAGCTGATTTCGTCGGCGTATTTTACCCAGTCGGTCAGGAATTTGTGATTCGCTTTCGTCCCGCCTGGAACTATCCCTGCGCGAACATAGTCTCGCACAAAATCGGCAGGCGCACCGAGAATCGGTACTTCATCCATATAGATGACTGCGCTCACTTTGCTGGCGGCTACTACGTTGCGGAGATGCCCTAGGAACCCGAAGCCTGTGACATCTGTCATTGCATGCGTTCTCCCTCCCCGGGTAAAGACATCGCAGGCTCGATTGTTCAGTGTCTTCATCACGGTTATTGCTTCCTCAATTGCACCCTGACTATCTTCCCCGTTTTTTGAGGCCGTCGTGATGATCCCCAAGCCAAGCGGCTTAGTGAGAATGAGCAGGTCGCCAGGCTTGGCGTTGCTGTTCGCAAGGATGCGATTGGGGTGAACTGTGCCGACCACAGCTAATCCAAAAATTGGCTCTTCCGACTTTATTGAGTGCCCACCTACAATGGCGATGCCCGCTTCCTGGCATTTGTCGGCTGCTCCCCTCAGGATGTCTCGCAAAACTTCCTGCGGTAACACGGAGTCAGGGAATCCAACGATGCTCAGCGCTGACAGTGGTTTACCTCCCATCGCGTAAACATCGCTCAACGCGTTGGTGGCTGAAATGGAGCCAAAATCGTAGGGGTTATCGACGATCGGTGTAAAAAAATCTGTGGTAAGTACCAGAGCCAATTCGTCACTTAATTTGTACACAGCGGCATCGTCTGCGGTGGCACTTCCTATCAGCACATTCTTGTCCATTATGGGTGGCAATGTCGGGAGAAGGGCAAATAGGTATTCGGGCGATTGCTTCGCCGCGCAACCGGCTCGTTTCGCAAACTTCGTCAGGCGAAAATCGCTGACTTTCTTGACACCAGCTTCATTTTCTAACGCATGTGTTAAGGTCATGTTGTGCTCGGCATTGGAGTTGGAGTTGCGTTCACTATGTCCGCCTCGGAGGTGCGGACCCACATGTTTAGTAAACTTCTATTTGCCACTCGCCTAAGTAGACTTTCTTTGTCCCACAAAGAGCCAGCATTTAAAATGAATCTAAATATTCATTTCAACGGAAAACCGCGAGATCCGACTCTCCATGCATACGGTAGAATGCAACTGGACTTTTGTTTTGAGAGCAATGGAGGAGAGTATGGTTCCCCGAGCGACTGTTGCCGACGAGCTAGAAATACCCTCTAGTGTTGACGATTGGTATCACAAGCGGTTCTTTCGCTATTCATTACTTGGCAAAATCCTGACGCCTTTCGTCGGTTCGCCACTGGGCAACCCAAAGATCTTCAATGCATTAAGGGATTGTTCCGCGTACCAATTTGCCGCGATCGATGCTTGGCGGCGTTCAATGTGGCACGCCGGTGGATTGCAGCGACGAACGAGAGAGGCAATTG
Source organism: Pirellula sp. (assembly GCA_031361585.1). Taxonomy (GTDB): domain Bacteria; phylum Planctomycetota; class Planctomycetia; order Pirellulales; family Pirellulaceae; genus JBKCUI01. The sequence continues at coordinate 7,802 of JANLRK010000277.1, forward strand.
CTGTCGCTGTTTCTACCGCAAACCAATGCCTGTATTGAACGGATTCACATTCGATATTCTTGCGGTCGGCAGGAACAAGTGGCAAAAAAACGAAACTGTTCACAGAAGCGGTAAAGCAGTCCGTCTTAAATCGAGATGCCAATGAATTGGTCGTCAAAGTACA
>JANLRK010000584.1:0-3676 GCA_031361585.1 Pirellula sp.
AAACTTGCAATCATCGACAAGCAACGCGATAGTGCGTTAAAGACCCAACAGAAGTACATCATTGGCGGGCCTGTCGAGGGGAAAATCTGCCTGATGTTCGACGACATGATCAGCACGGCCGGTTCCATCTGTGGTGCAGCAAATCTGGTGCATAATGCCGGGGCCAAGGAGATTCATCTGGCGGCAACACATGGCGTTCTTTGCGAAAACGCAATCGACAACCTACGTCGGTCTCCGATCAATAGTTTGGTGATAACGGACACAATTCCGCTTCCGGCGGAAAAGCGATTGGAGACCATTCATGTCCTAAGTGTGGCTCCGCTTTTGGCCGAAGCAATTCGGCGGATCCACTCCAATAAATCCATTAGTCAAATGTTTACGACCTAGGCAACGGGAGTCGGTGGTACCGATAATTATGAAATTTTGGTCACTCCCTACGCAGCTCTTCGCGTGTCTGGGCCGGAAGTAGGCGGCAATTGAAGATTCGAAAGCAAATGGTTACACTGTTGACTTAAGAAATGTTTGAGCAGACGGCTTGCTCGATTGTTTTTCCCACTATGATTGAGGCGATGGTTCGAGGTTGGCATGCTGCAGAATATTCGCAAGCTTCAATTGACGGAGGTCCAACGGGACGGGATGCGGTTTGCAGGAAAATTCAACGCCCAGCTCATGGATTATTTGCGTCAGTACATTGGGCCAGGAATCTCGACGGACGAAATCGATCGACTTGTTACAGACTACACGCACCAGCACAAACATACACCTGCCACACTTGGCTACTTAGGTTACACCAAGAGCTGCTGCACGAGCGTCAATGAAGTTATTTGCCACGGTATTCCAAACGACTACGTTCTCAAGGCTGGCGACATCATCAATGTCGATATCACCTCCATCGTAGACGGATGGCATGGCGATCAATCGGAAACTTTTCTGATTGGGGCCGTTTCCGATGAGGGACGAAGGGTAACACAGTGCGCATTCGATGCAATGCATCGAGCCATCCAGGCATTAGGACCGGGATGTCCAGTCAGCGTAATCGGTGACAACGTGGTCGAGGAAGCGACTCTGCGTGGCTTCTCGGTGGTACGAGAATACGTTGGGCACGGACTTGGCAGACGTTTCCATCAGTATCCAAATATCCCTCACGTGCCTGACCGTAAAAGCAAACAGGAACGACTATTGCCTGGCATGTGCTTTACCGTGGAGCCGATGATCAATGCAGGAACTCGTTTTACAAAACTGGACACAAAAGACAATTGGACGGTCAGGACTCGCGATGGCCGCTTATCCGCGCAATTTGAGCATACCGTTTTGATGCGCGAAGATGGACCCGAGATACTGACGCAGTGCCTTAACGGCCCGCGACGTGGACATAAGTTCTAAAACACTAGGTACACTCACGTAGGACAGCCGGTCGTCAGGCTGTCCATTCAAGCAAAATAGCGGCGTGTCGAGCCATTTTTGCTTAGCTGCGTGGTGGAGGGACGACGTTGGGCCGGGTGACAGCGCCCCCCGGTAATCTTCGGCGTACAGAGCTAAAAACATGCTGGGCCGAGTACGCAGTGTCAGAGATAATCTCGTCTATTTTATTTCTGAAAATCGCAAACGCTGCGAGTGACGGTATCGCAATGACCAATCCACAAACGGTGGTCACCAAAGCGGAGTAGATGCCACTTGCTAAGTCCCCTGCGCCCGCTGTTCCCTGCGACAGGGCAACCTCGCGGAACGCCAAGATCATTCCGGTAACTGTCCCAAGTAGTCCAATCATTGGAGCAATATTGCCTATTACCGACAAGTACTCTAACTTGCGGTATAGTCGTGCTGCCTGTTCTGCAGTTGAATCTTCAAGTGCCTTTTCTACCGCAGGCCAGCCGTACTCGATTTCAGAAATCCCGCTTACCAACACAAACGAAAGTGGGCACGGCTTCTCTCTGCACGCCTGGTCCGCCTCCTTGAGTTTGCCCTGCGAAAGAAGTTGTCGAACGTTTTCGACCAATTCCGTGGGTACCAAATCCTTTTTCTGCAACGCCAACGCTTGGTCTATCACCAAGTAGACAGAGACAATCGACAATAGTATCAAGACGATCATGATACCGATGCCCATGATGCCCCCACTAAAAACCACCCCCAAAAAAGTTTCGTCGGCAGCGGTCTTGCTTTTGGCTTGTGTAGGAGCAGCCACGTTTGACGGTGTCGGCATTGTTGTGTTGCCGCCCTGAGCCAACACAGAGTTTGTTGCGAGTTGTGGAAAACACATGCCGAAGGCAATCGCAAATAGGAATAAGGACCGATGTGAACATTGGATCATGACTGCCCGCTCGCTACTTAGTACTTTCGGTCTTCGTTTTAAATGAATCGAGCATCAACTGCACTCGATCCGCCTCCTCATTGCGTTTAGCATTGCGCAGAGCTGCCGACGCTTTTGGAATGGCCTTCGTTGCCAGATGGTATCGATCGCTATGCATGGTCGCAATGCGTAGCCATTCCGGAACTGCAAGGTTCGTTTGCCCGGCTTGTTGAAGCCGATCGGCTAGCAGCATGGTCGGCCCTGCTTGCAATGGCAACAACAGCTTGTCGCGTTCCGCAAGCCAACGCTGGAGTCTATCCGAAAGAATTTCGGCAGGTGGAACAGTTCGCCAGAGCTGTGAGCGGGCATAGGCGCCAATGAGCGGTGACTTGGCGTTCTTTGACAAATGCTCGAGCCGCTCAATAGCATTGGGACGCTTTGCTCCGCTTAGAAGCCACGCTGCTCCAAGTAGTTGGATAGCTTCCGATTCCTGAGTAATCCATTCCTCGCTTAGCGATTGCATTTCGTTTAAGCTTGAATTCACCAACGCAGTCTCTCCCCAGGGTATTGGTATGGTGGAAAGGAGCAATTGCGGTGGATTCTCTTTAGCCAGTGACACGAAGAGGATTCCGGCAATGCGTGGCCGGCCCAAAGCGGAACACGCTTCAATCATTTCCGACAAAATCAGTCGCTGTTGCCACCTTGGTAGCCCGCTTTTGATTGCATCGTTTCCTTGTTTTATGACAGATGAATATTGTCGCTCTGAAAACAGACGATGGATCTGCTCGCCGGATTCATTGTCCCACGCGGGCTCGATTCGAACAACAAAGTCACCTGGAGTCGTGATTTCCCTCTTGGTACCTAAGCGAACTAGGACAACCTTTTGGTCGTCCCATTCCTTCACTTTTCCAGCGTCTTCAAAAAGCTGTCTCGGCTCCCAACGATTGAGGCTTGTGTCGCCTGGCTCGGCGAACCAGATGCGGCTCATTTCTGCCTCAGATACCTCTTGGGATTTCACTGATTGCGCTGAAGCGATGCTTGCCATGCTTATCAAAAGCAACTTTGGCAAAAAGGCGATTACACGGTTTCCGGCGAAACGTCGCATAGGACTAATCGGACAATCAAATCGATGAGGTTGGTAGGTTTACGACAAGTGCGTTCTCGACCACAATACTACACGGTCCCTGTTGCCTTAACGTAACACGCGTTCTTCATTTTCGATAGGTCGTATGGCTTCGCTTCAACTGATCACCTACCCGCATCCAACTCTGCGGCATTGCTCCAAGCCCATTGTGCGTGTCGACGCACGGCTCAAAGAGCTTGTGGACGAGATGTTTGAAATAATGTACGAATTTCGTGGCGTAGGCCTTGCTGCCAATCAGGTAAATC
>JANLRK010000586.1:0-3719 GCA_031361585.1 Pirellula sp.
GAAATAGCAATGTCTCCTACATCCATGCATCAACCAATGAAATCCAGACTCGGTCCATGGTAGATGGGAGGATCCTCGATAGGATGCCCGTGCCTACTGAGCTAGACTTTGGAAAAGACAATTGGAGTTTGAGCTCCGAAAAACTTTTCGTCCCGAACAAGTTCATGTTCTACTCGCTACCCACAAGGCGCTGGGTACGTTTCCCGAGCAGTGGGTTCACTCTGGCGGAAGAATCACCCGACGGCTCATTGTATTTATGGCGCAACCAAGACGGGCACTTGATACTGACGGATTCAACAACCGACAAAAAATTGGCCTGCATTAAGTCTTCGCAGGCGCTGGCGAAATTTGTTGACAACAATCGACTTGCCGTGAGCTTGGCTGAGTTGGGTGGGACGTTCGGGGTACTCGACGCAAAAACGGGCGAAAGAATCCAGTCGACGTCGCCGTACTGGTTGGCTTCGCCAATCCTTTCGCTGCTGGTACCCGCCTATCTTTTTTGGTGCATAGCGTGGTTACGAACAGGAGCTGGAAACATTCTTGTTGGGGCAATCGAGGTTTCATTGGCGACGTTGATTCCTATTGGTATGCTTTCGCGGCGCGTATTGGCGTTTGATCTACTAGACACCTCCCGATTGCCATTTCAGATGATCGAGGGGATTTACATTGGACTCATGTCCCTATGCATTCTTTGGCTTGTTTGCCATACGCAGCAAAGCTGGGCGCAAAGGACGGTCCCTTTTTTGGCAGTGTTGGCTATTGTTTGTGCCAATCTTGCGATTGTTTTCGAACATCGACTGATTCAAGCCTCGCAAGGCGCCATGCTAGTTGTGGGCATGTCCATTGTTGCATGTGGAGCGGCAATGTTATTGCGAGGCTTGGGCCTGCGGTTATCGTCGCCGAGTAAAACAGTCGCGTCGAGTTTGGGCTCGCGACACGTTTCTCTACGCGAGTTGTTGCTGGTGGTGGCTGCCTGCGGACTGATTTTTACGCCGCTTCGTTTGATTTTTCCAGGAATGAGGAGTTTCAGCATGTGGTACTTGCCTTGGTCTCAGCTAACGGTCTGCGTTGCTAGTGCACACCTAGCATTCTGGCTATCGATGCAACGCGAACGAGTGCCGAGGGCGATCTCTAATTGGCTTACTTGGCTCGGTTGTTCGCTGTTGTTGATTGAGAGTCAGTATGTATTCTTGGTAGGCGAGATCCCTTTTCTGGCCGGTCTTGCGATGTGGAGGGACACGGTTTGTCTTTCGATGGTGGCTTGGATTACCAGCTCGATCTCGGCTATCGCATTCCGTATTCGGGGATATACATTTGCCGTGTCGTAGTCTGATTGACAGCATGCTGCAAGCAAAAGACAATTGGACGCGCAGTACCGTGTCTCGTACGAGGGCAAGCTATCCGGTGCTGGGGATGGCTACAAGGAAGAGAACATCAAGGCCGCCGTTAAGAAGATCGAGGGCGGTTACTTGATCGAAATGTCCGTAAAACTATCCTTCGTCAAGCGCGAGGGTGGAACCAAGATGGGACTGGAGCTTCAAATCAACGATGACCCAAATACTGGAAATCGGGGCGGAATTACTAAATGGAATCATGCAGAAAACGATTCCTACCAAAGCACGTCTAACTTTGGCATTGTTTTGCTGAAGGCGAAGGCCGAGTAGCGAAAAGGCGTTAAAGATTTTCGACCGCAGGTCTGCGAATGCTTTGACCTTCCACTTCGCATTCGCCGGTATGAACTCCGATTTGAACATTGACTCCGAGCCTGACGGAGGAATCGAAAACGGCAATGGCCGCACGGATCTCGCTCGCGCGCGGGTCCATCGAAGCTGGCGACGATTCGGTTCAGAGCGGAATGCAAAGTGCGGCCTCACGCGTTATCTCCTATCCGCTCGCTATCATTTAAAAGCGAGCTTTATTTCCGGAAAACATCCCTTTCCTAGGTCTTGTTGAGTTAAGGCTTTAAGGCTGTCAAGGGGCCAATTTTGGAAACGATTGGCGTTGACAGTTTAGCCGTGTGGAGTGAGGGTAGTGTGCGGTAAGCAATCAGGAAGGTTGCTAATTTGGAACAGCAAGAGGCTAAGGACGATTGTTCTCAAAAGGGAGTATTTGTATGCAACGGTTTGCATTCACGGTGATTGTTTTTGGTGTATCGCTTTTTGCACTTCCATCCCAGTTTGCAGTTGCTTGCGACCATTGCGTCGCTCAGCAAAAAGCATCGCAACAAGCTACGTCGGGTCAGATGCGGCATGTCGGTGGATCGATGGGGACTGGCCGCTACGAAGGAGTCGGTTTCTCCACCACTTCGGCTGACGATGCTATACGAAAATGCTGTTATTGGGGACAGCACACGCCAGTAGGGATTGGCGTTTCCCGCGGACAAAACGGATGGTACGCCACAGTTTTGTATCGATAGTCTCGTCTGCGATTGTGTCGCGGTCAAGCAATTAGTCGATGCCCCAAATTCATCTCGGTGTTTGCAATCGCGAGGGCTTGACTTGCGGAATTTTCGCCTGCACAGCGTGGACCAACTCTTATCCTCTCGCGGAAGGCTTGCCCGACGGGCAATGCTTCGGCGAGAACTTGGGGCGATGGATGTCTGTGCGAAAAATAGCAGTCTGCAAAGATACGGAGATGGAAACGCTGGGCGGGAACAGTTGAGGACAACTGTGCTACACTGATTATCTCCAAAGGTCGTTAGCCAATCGGCCAATCAATTCATTGATGTATTTGTCTGCACTTTCGAGTTTGTCGCTTTCGCTAGGATCGATCGACGGGCGAGACACAACAGGCGTTGGATCTGTCGAAATCGAAGGAGCTGGAGGCATTTGCATCGAGCTTCCGAAGGTGCTCATTATGTCGTCAATACTCCGAGCCTTCGTTTCAACTCGAGGCAGCGTAGCTGAACCAACATTGAAAGATGTTGTTCCGAACCAAAGCATGGGAACTGGGCCAGCACCCGCCAATGCAACAGCTTCGGCTGCGACGCCCTCGCTGTTCCCTATGATTGTATTCGGACCAGACAACATCGCACTGGGTGGTGGTGGATCGGCGATGCCTTGTGGGTTCGTGTTGTTAGCGTCCAGCGCCCAGCTTGAATTGGCTGAAATGCTACCAAAAGTCAGTCCTGTTGAATCTTTGTACTGATAGACTTTGTCCGTGCCACTATCGACGATCCAAATGTGCGCCGGGTTGGACGGATCCAGCGTGATGCCAGTTGGGCTTGATGCGCCTGGAGTAGAAATCGTCCAGCTACCAACATACGTGCCACCGATCGTGTACTTAAACACTTTGTCGGATCCGCTGTCATTGACCACCCACAAGTAATTTCCATCGGTGACGATGTCTTTGGGTGAAGTATTGCCGCTGTTCAAACTGAAACTGCTGGTAGCATTTGGGCTACCGTTGGTCAGCGGTGCGGCTTTGGCGTAACGATAGACTTTATCGGTCTTGTTATCGACTAGCCAAACATCGGTGCCGTTGGTAGCGATCCCTTCGAGTTGGGCAGTGGATTGCAGTCCACCAGCCACCCAGGAACCTTGTAATGCTCCGCTTGTGTTGTAAACATACACGCTCTTGTTGGCGTCGACGACCCATACAGTCGTTCCCAACGTCGTGCTTGCGGCGCCGCGCGGTGCAGTGTTGCCGCCAGCTAAGGCGAAGTTCTCGACCCCAGCGCCGGTCTCGCCGCATTCATAAGTCCGATCGGCGCACGCACC
>JANLRK010000631.1:0-1571 GCA_031361585.1 Pirellula sp.
GATCGATGGGGCCGAGAGATCAATGACTCCGGTAAACCCTATCGACAAGGTATGGTCTTTCGATGCAACGAAGACCTCAGCGACATGGAAGTGCTCGGTCACAATTTCAGAAACAATTACGAAGTGTCCATTGACTCGTTCGGAACGCTTTGGCAATCCGACAATGACGATGACGGCAACCGGGCCACGCGCATCAATTTCGTAATGGAGTTTGGCAACTACGGATATACGGACGAAGCGAACGGAGCCGGCTGGCAAGTCGAACGCACCAACTGGGAACCTGAGATCCCTAGACGGCACTGGCACCTGAACGATCCTGGCGTGGTTCCCAACGTCTTGCTCACCGGCGCAGGCTCGCCAACGGGCATCACGGTTTACGAAGGAAACTTGCTACCGGAAAAATTCCGCAATCAAGTCATCCACTGCGACGCAGGGCCAAATGTGGTTCGTTCGTATATCACTAAGCCAGATGGCGCTGGCTACTCGGCAACCATCGAAGACATCGCGGTCGGCGAGTACGACAAATGGTTTCGACCTGCCGACGTTTGCGTGGCACCCGACGGTTCGCTGTTCGTTTCCGATTGGTACGATCCAGGGGTCGGCGGCCATAACATGGTGGACATGGAACGCGGTCGATTGTTTCGCATCGCACCACCAGGCACCAAGTACACAGTTCCTAAGTTTGACGTGACCACAGCCGCCGGCGCCGTCGAGGCGCTTCGCAATCCATGCAACTCCGTTCGCTATATGGCTTACCAAGCCCTCGTGAAAATGAAGGGCAACGCGGTGAGCGAACTCAATAAACTCGCAGCCGACAGCAACCCTCGCATGCGGGCTCGATCGCTATGGCTACTCAGCAAAGTCGGTGACGTAAAACAAGTTGTACAACAGGCCTTGAAGGACGTGGACTCCAACGTTCGCATCACTGGCATTCGAATCGCACGGCAAGCGAAGTTCGCCACCAAAGACTATTTCCCATCGCTCTTAGGGGATTCAAGCATCGCGGTTTTGCGCGAGTTGGCAGTTGCGTTGCGAGAAGACAAGTCGAACGAAATGCCCGAGTACTGGACGAAGCTCGCTATGAAATATGACGGGACCGATCGTTGGTATTTGGAAGCACTCGGAATCGCGGCCATGGATCGATGGGACGATTGTTTATCCGCATGGAAGAAGGCCTCCACGGGTAATCTTGATACGAAAGCCGATCAGCAAATCGTCTGGCGTGCAAGAGGTGCGGCAGCTGCTCAGATGCAGGCGGACATGCTGAAAAGCCCGAAGCTCAATGCGAGCGACATCCCTGCGATGTTTCGAGCCCTTGATTTGCAAGATGCAGATGCACGTCAGAAGGCCTTGCGAACGTTGTTGGATTTGGCGAGCGTTAACGATCAAGCAAGGCGAGACTCCATCGTTGTCGAGGCGCTTATGCGTTTAGACAATATCGACATCCAAGCCGATCCCAAGCTGATGCAATCTGTTCAACGTCATATTGGCACGCTCAAGAATGACCCAGCGCTACTCAAGATCATTCAAAAACTGAAGGTAACAGGCATGGCAGATCGACTTGTCGATCT
>JANLRK010000784.1:0-3073 GCA_031361585.1 Pirellula sp.
ACCACATCACCTGGATGGACCTCCTCAACCGAACCGCCTTCGCGCTGAACCCATCCGCAACCAGCAGTGATTAGCAGTGTCTGTCCCAACGGATGCCGTCCGAGCTCCTGGCTCAAACGTCACGCTGGCGCCGACCGCGCGTGACGGAGCGTGTGGCTGGAACAGCGGATCGATTCGGACGGTTCCGGTGAACCACTCAGCTGGTCCTTTAGCCGATGGCTGAGTTCCAACGCGTGTAATATGCATTTTTGAATCCTGTGATGTGGTTGAAAGATCGTTGGGCGTAGCCGGGAATTAGACCGTATCCAAAGCGTGGTCCCATCCAGGTAAACATAGCGCTCGTTCCACAATCGTCGATTAACCAATCATTTCACCAACTAACGCCGCCAATCCGCTCCTTAGAATCACTTCTCCAAAACCCACTGGAATTCGTTCGCTACCAATCGTCAAACCTCACGAGACGGATTTGAACTGCGTACCTCCAGGTTATGAAGCGTCCGCTTCCTTCCGACACGCTTCTGCGATTTCCACAAGGTTGTGCCTAGCTGCTTGCTTCCCAGATTCGGCTGGATTTGTCGCTAGCTCATCAACTGTGGAAGCGTCTTACTCCTGCAGGATCGGACTAGCCAGCAACCAACAGCAACCGCTTCCACAGGTTGGACAGGGGCGGGATTCCGGCTAGCTCATCAACTGTGGATACCCCCAATTCTCTTTCCGATAAGCTGATTCCGTTTCCACGCGGATGGCTATTGATCCTTCTGCTTGACGTCGATCTGCTGATTACCGTCGATCTTCGGCATAGCTTTCGAAGCGTTGCCTGATCGCAGGTACTACGCCGTTGTTGTTCCGACCAATGATGTCTCTCGCATCTAGAGGATGGAAAACACTTTCGCCGCGATCACATCTCCCACGCATGGTTTCAATCTTGGCCGTACTACCGCACGAGTGCTCGGTTGGTTCGGACGGATGTGGCCTATCCTCGATCGATTGCACTTCTAGTCGGTATGCTCGAGACTGTTTTTGAATTAACCGGTCCATGTAACACCTCCATGGCAAATAGCGATGTCTGATGAGATACTCCGCATCAATAGTCGGGAACTCGCCAGTATAACATTCATGGCCAAATTGAACAAAATTATCAAGAATGCGAGCGGAGAATTCCAAATTTAGATTGCTTGCTACGGGGCTAGCACATCACCTGTGGAAGCGTCGTACTCCTGCAGGATCGGCCTAGCCAGCAACCTAGCAGCTACCGTATCAATTGCTAATCCCGTTCATTGTGCCAACGTCCGCTACGCTCCGAGACGCTGCTTCCACGAGTTGGACTGAGGCTGGATTACTGGCCGTCCAATTTGAAGATTTCGCTTCCCTCCAACACGCTTCTGCGATTTCCACAAGGTTGTGCCTAGCTGCTAGATTCTCAAGTCGGCAGGATCAATTGTGAAAATGACGTCGACTGCAGCAACTAGCTTTCCATCGCTACATTCGACGTTCTTTCCATCGCTTACCGTTCAGAATGAGATTGGGTAAAGTTTTTCTTAGATCGGTAACTTGCTCGGATGTGAGTTTGCTTTCGTCGAGGGATAGGTACTTGAGATTCCGGCATGCTACCAAACTTGCGATTGATTCGTTGCTGAGTTGAAAGGCTGGAAGGAACAAGTGAGTCAGGTGAGGACAGCGATGGAGCGCCTGTAACCCAACATCAGTGACGCTTGTCTTCTCAAGATTCAGTAGCGTGATCTGTGAAATGCCGGGTGTCCGCTCGGAAGCTAATTGAATCAATTTTTGCAAGTCAACATCGGAAAAACTTGCACGCGAAACATCACACGACACGCCAGTACCCTCAATGGTGCTGATGTAAACGTTCCCACCATCGATTAGTTCCTCTAGCTTAGTTTTTAAGGCTAGATTCAATGCATGCCCCAGTTGGTTAGCACGAATGTCGTTTCCGATAATCGCGAAGAAGCAGGCTGCAATGAGCATCAAAATCAAGCAAGAGAGAATGCTAAGACGAAAGCGCCATTCTCCCGTAAGGACTCTTTGACGCTGCAATTCCACAACAATGGTGGAACAGGCAATTGCGCCACATGAAATTGCAAATACCAGAGGCAAATTGAAGCGGGTACCAATAAACCATGAGATCAAAAGCATGGCAAGAGCGTTGACACCAACGACTATCCCGATGTACCCGGCGACTAGCCCCCATCGAACGCATGGCTTGCCGTCCTGATCGATAACCCAAATTAGTTGAGTCGGCGTTTCGCCGTTGCCATTGTCGTTCATGTGTTTAAGTCTACCAGAACAAGAAGTAGCTGGTACAATCCCAATTAACGCCATCATCTCAATGAACGTTCGATCTTACCGCTTACTCAATTCCTGCAGGACCGGTCTGGCAGCCTCTTCCCTATCCGTCAGCTTCCCACCCACACCTGGTCATACCTCGCTCCAGCAATCGTCCGCTTTTCCACAACGTAGTCTAAACACTGTGGACATAGGACAGCGTCAGCGGGCAGCAATGTGGACGTGGACGTAGCCGGAGCCGGGATCCTGTCGCTTCCACAAGCTAGCCCAACCACTGTGGACATAGCCGTAGCCGGGATTCAGCCGCCTTCACGAGTTGGTTTCGCGATTAGGCATTAATGGGCTTGCGACCAAGCATCCGCCGGGAGTCGGCTACTTGTCCGTAATGCATCATGGTGTGCATCGCGGCAGTTGACAAGCACGCGCCAATCGTGCCAAACATGGCTTCGCGACCTGGCGGCGGATTCTTCGTCGTGCAGGATAGATCGTTTTCCGACAAGCTGTCTACGAACGCGAGCGTGTTCGCACGAACTTCATCAAACTTTGCTCGAACATCGCTCCAAGACGGGTAGTCATCAAGATTCGACGAGGTTTCGCGCTGAGCTCCAAAAGCTTCTTTCCACTTGATTAAAGGATTTTCGTTCCCTTTGATGATGTGTTCGATGATGTTGGATTCTGCGTATGTCAAATGGCCGAGTATCCAAAGCGGCGGATTGCCACCATTGGATGTTGGCATCTGCAGCGGTGCGTCCTTCATGTCGTCGATAAGTTT
>JANLRK010000786.1:0-6834 GCA_031361585.1 Pirellula sp.
GTAACACGCCAGTCAGCATCAAGTCCCAACAAAGCTCTATAATGATCTGTGGTTAATTCGTTCATCCCAAAAGGATACCGAATCACTGGCTTTTTCCTACCGACCCACTAAATTCCCCTAAGAACCTGTCAGTATATCGCGTTTTGGAGAAAGCGACAGTGACAATCCGTGCCAGTGAGGCGAACTTTCCACGTTCGCAGGTGGTGAATCAGTGTTCGTGAAGTACGCCTCTGACAAATCCGGTCGCTTTGGCTTCGCTATTCTCTGCTGATTGGATATGGTCATGAATCGAATCGGCTCTCATCGCATCTAGGAAAGCCGAGTCGTTTCGAAGCCGTTCAAGATGCTCAAGTCGTTCGCCATTGCATAATACGTTGATAGCCATAGCCAGCACATGATCTGATTCATGATAGGGCGCGTGCCACTTAAGCAACTGCACGTTTTGTCGATCGCATTGACCAGCCCGACGTGTTTAGCCAATTTTACCATCGAGGAGAACCTCGCATTTTGCATTGTCGAACACAACGGTCTTAGGTACACCACCCATCCTCCAAAATGCGTTTTCCATCGCACGTATGAAAGACTCTGTGGTAAGGCGGGTGACCGCTTCGGTATATCCCTTGCGAGAGTGTTCAAAACTGTGGACAGAGAATCTGTCTGAGTCGACGAAAACAGCTAACTACATCTCCACAATGGGGTGCTTTCGGTTTTCGACTGCAACGGGCGGGAAAGCGATATTCTGGTTAACAGAAGTCGGATGGCACAAAAACTGTGGACATGGGAATATGGTGGGATTCCAAATGCAATGTTCACTTGGATGTTGCCGCCTCCGGTTCCTTGATCCATAGTAAACCAGCCAGTAGGTATCAAAATCATCTTCAGTCAGCACTATTGAAGCTTGTGGACTTCGGAGGGAGGTTTGCCTTAAAGGTCGGTTGAACCGCCGGTGAGTGCCGGATTTACTTGCGAATTGAGGACAGATAATTGGCTGCAGTACAGAATTTAACAGAACGAAAGATCGTTGGCTGGAATTTTGATAACAGCTATGCGCGACTGCCGGAGCTTTTGTTTCGACAAGTTGCACCATCGAAAGTCAGACAGCCTGCCATAGTTATTTTTAATATAGGTTTGGCAAAGGAATTAGGGCTAGAGTTGGACAGCGTGTCGGATTCCGAGTTGGCGAGTGTGTTCGCTGGGCAGCTCATTCCTGAAGGAGGGGAGCCGATTGCGCAGGCCTATGCCGGACATCAGTACGGCGGATTTACGATGTTGGGCGATGGCCGAGCGATCTTGCTGGGTGAACAGATAACTCCAAAGGGACAGCGATACGATATCCAGTTTAAGGGGCCGGGACGCACGCCATACTCTCGAATGGGCGATGGCCAGGCTGCGCTGGGGCCGATGCTTCGCGAATATATCATCAGCGAAGCGATGCACGCATTGGGCATTCCGACCACGCGCAGTCTGGCTGTGGTGAAGACGGGCGAGGCAGTCTATCGCGAGATGACACTGCCGGGGGCGATTCTAACGAGAGTCGCCAGGAGCCATATACGCGTTGGAACGTTTCAGTATTTAGCGGCTCAACAGGATACGGAGAATTTGAGGGTACTAGCGGACTATACGATTGAGCGGCACTACAACGAACTGATTGACGCACCAAACAAGTATGGACCGTTTTTTAGAGCGGTGGTCGACAGGCAGGCTGCGTTGATTGCAAAATGGCAAGCGGTTGGATTTGTGCATGGCGTGATGAATACTGACAATATGGCGATCTCCGGGGAAACGATTGATTACGGGCCATGCGCATTTATGGATGTCTATGATCCAGATACGGTATTTAGTTCCATCGATCAAGGCGGACGTTATGCCTATGGGAATCAACCATCGATCGCGCAGTGGAATTTAACTCGATTCGCCGAGACGCTACTACCGCTAATCGATGTGGATCAAGACAAGGCTATCGAAATCGTTACGCATGACCTAAACGCGTTTCCGCAAGTTTTCCGGCGCTACTGGATGGCCGAGATGAGAGCCAAGATTGGTTTGGTGGACGAAGAGGAAATCGATAACGCTTTGATAGCGGAATTGCTAGATTGGATGCACGAAGCGAAAGCTGATTTTACTAATACGTTTCAGGAGCTAGCCAGTGGTTGTCTCAGCGATAACGGGACGTTTGCCGCAAAGCGATTTAAACATTGGTATAAGAAATGGCAGCAGAGACTGGAACGTGGAGGTCAACCAATCGATGAAGCGAAGAGGCAGATGCAGAGCGTCAATCCATTTGTCATTCCACGCAATCATCGCGTTGAGGAAGCGCTCGATGCAGCAAGCCAGCAGGGCGATTTGTCAGTGATGCACAAACTGTTGGCTGCGATTGAAAAGCCGTTCGAGCGCAATGACGCGTACGCGGAATACCTCGCTCCCTCAGGTGATACGAGATCTTATCGCACTTTTTGTGGAACTTGATTAGAAGCTTATTTTCAATGGTCATTCCGCAGCCACTGAGCGTGAATGAGGTCGTTCGCGTTGAGGCGATGAATTCCGTTCAACTGTGGACTGCGACTTGTTAAGAGCCGCAGAATTCGGCTAGTAGCTTCATGTCCACATTGGCGGACTAAAGCCAAGCCAGATTGTTCTACCGATCGATGCAAGAATTCGAAAAGCGACACATCGCTGGTGCATTTGCTTTTTAATTTTCCATCGCTCCTAACACGGGCTTACTAACAATGGATGATGATCTTTTAGTCGAGCCTGATGATTTTTTTGCTGGGGCCGCCTTCGACTCTGTACGATTGCATCGTTGTTGCACCTGCCGGACATTGAACAGCTAGAAGTCTTCATCGAGGTCGCTGAAAAGCACCGTCTGTGGAATCGGGAGCCGGCCTTGCGATCCTATTGAACTCTTGGCCTATCGGGAGAATCGAAATAGGCTCGCGGCTTCCGTGGTTACGTCTCGAGCCATATCCCAGATGATATCTGTCGCGATACAGCTAAAAGCGGTTCCGTTTCCCCCGAATCCTAATGCGAATAAACAGCTAGGATACGCACCGCTCGGTCCGATGTAAGCGAGTCCATCCTTGGTGGAGCCAAATGTCCCGGACCAAGCAAACTCGGTCTCCCATCGAACGCTCGGCAGTAATTTTCGCACCTTCGATTCGATGATTTCTGCTTTAGCAACAACGTTTGCTTGTCGGCGGAGTGGGCTGTGAAATGATTCGTCCTCCCCTCCGGCGATCAGTCGATTGTCTCCTGTAATACGAAGGTATAGATAAGGTTCTTTGGCTTCCCACATCATCCAGTTCGACTTCCAACTTCCTAAATCCGTGATCGGCTGAGACACCAAAGCATAGGTATTGTCAAGATTGACTATTCGCTCTCGCAGCATACTCTGGGATTCATATCCCGTAGCAACAATCGCTTTTCTGGCAACGATTCTAGGACCTCGATCCGTTGTAAGAATTACCGAATCGTCGCTGCACTTATACTTAATCACGTCCGTCCGATCAAAAACTTGTGCACCCTTTGTTACCGCATGGGCTAGTAGACCGTGACTCAACAAATAAGGATCGCAACTTGCTGCTTGTGACGTGGAAAGTGCTGATACTCGATCCAAGTTAAAGTTGTCCTTGAGTTCGGATTGATTGTGGTACTCAACATTGAGTTTCATCTGTAGCCTGGCGCGTGCTTCATTGGCGAGCAACTTGGCTGACCTTCGGTCAGATGCCAAATAGATGCTTGTTTTTTTCTGAAAATCACATTCAATAGCGAGACGGTTGATCAACTTGGATAGTCTGTCGATTGACTGATTCGAAAGAGCATAGGCCATTTGGGCATTTCGTTCTCCAATCAATTGTCCCAACTTGACCAGCGAAACGTCGATTTCATATTGAAGCAGTGCCGTGCTTGCAGAAGTACCTTCCGTGCAAACATCGCGTCGATCGACCACGACAACCGAAAATCCTCCTTCGGCTAATCTCTGCGCGATCATAGCTCCAGTTATACCAGCGCCGACCACCACAAAATCTGTGGTTTGGTCATCCTGAATAGGCGGATAAACGTGAGGAAGCCCGTTCTTTACAAGCCAATACGGAAGGGTCGAAGTAAGCTCCACCGGAAAAACAAACCTTTGTAGCGTAACGGAAAGAATGCAAATCGGATCTGGATAAACGCGAGGCCAACCGACTCCTGAATGAATCAAGATGCATGCCAAGCCGACATCACCCATATGTTACACAACCGCAGCCGGGATGTAGCCTCTTTCCACAGTTTGGTTCAAAACACTGTGGACGTTGGCGCTGGCTGCCTAGCTTTTGATTTACGGGACCGGATTTTCTGCTCCTCCCAAACCCGCTTCAATCGAGTACAACGTTCAACTGTCTCGGTCTCACCCGAAGAACAGTACTTGCTTAAACCAAATCGATGAAGAAAAAGTTAAAGCCTGGCGTGACGCCCGGTCCGTATCTCGAAACTGTTTTACTTGATCGTGATCGCATCACTGATCCGGCGCATTATGCCTTTCAGCTGCCTGCTATTCGCAATTTTTCTAAACTTGCCCTGCATCCAAAGGTCACGTTCTTCGTTGGAGAGAATGGCTCCGGAAAATCGACTTTGCTCGAAGCGATCGCCATTGCAAATGGATTGAATGCAGAGGGGGGAAGTCGAAACGTCGTATTCTCAACAAGAACCAGCCATTCGCGCTTGCACGAGGCGTTAGTCATGAGACGCTACCATGCTCTCATTCCCGATGCGTGGTTTCTGCGAGCCGAAAGCTTCTTCAATGTGGCAACAGAAATTGAAAACTTGGATCGCGAAGAAGCAAACGCCCGAAAGATAATCGACAGTTACGGAGGCAAGTCGTTACATGAGCAATCGCATGGCGAGTCGTTCATCTCATTGGTTGAGAATCGATTTTCAAACGGTTTGTACTTCCTGGATGAACCCGAAGCCGCATTGTCGCCACAAAGGCAACTCGAATTTCTAGTCCTTCTCGATCAATTGGTGCAGCGAGACTCGCAGTTGGTCATTGCAACGCATTCCCCAATTATCATGAACTATCCGGATGCCACGATCTACAGTTTTTCAGATCGTGGTATTCATCCCATCGCATACGAAGACACCGATCACTACCGCATCACCAAGCAATTCCTTGACGCTCCTGGAAGGATGCTTCGACACCTTTTGGACCGTCTGTCTTAGTTGCGGTATGCGTCAGCGGGCAACAACGTGGACGTGGTCGAAGCCAGCGACAGCGCTTTCCACATGTTGCCTTGAAACTACTTCGGCTACGGCGCTGGCTGCTAGCTGGAGGAGGGAGGCGTCGGATAGACTGGAGCGGTTGGCGGCGGGGAAGCGTGTGGATGGTTCAAGCTCGCTTCTCTTCGGCCTTGATGCTGGTGGGTTAGATTGCACGTCGTTTGCGTCGGATGGAACTATGAAATGTCCAATTTGCGAAGCACCAATGTAAGAAGACGAAGTCAAATTGAAAAAATCGATTTCAAACATGCGTGCCTTCGGCTTGGGTTCCACAAATCTCGTTTTTAAAGGTACTGACGACAAGAAGGAAGTCGAACTCATGACCGCCTGGGATTTTAGCAAAGCATACTATTGCAAGAAATGCGGTGCGTCCTTGATCGCATCTGACAAGGGACAAAGTTGATTGAGCGATGCTGGTTGGATCTAGCCGATCGGTTGGCCAACGACCAGCGTCGTCAATAGCCGCCAGCTTCCCACCAACATGTGGACATAGCAGCTGTTCGATTCGACGGCGGCTGCTGGATGAGTTAGACTTAGTCTCGACAATTGAAACCAAATGGGTTGCAAAGCGATTCCAAACTACCAGCCGTAATAGTGGAACATCCACGTGAACAAACAGTTCATCTTTAAGGCAGCGTTCCCCTATCAAAACGACGTATTGGCACTTCCCGTCACGGATCTAAATGCGGCTTCAGTTTGGTATTCCAAGTGTTTCGGTATGGTTGAGGTCGAGCGACATGACCAGCCTGTGCAGATCGTGATTCTTGAACGCGATGGTACGCGTCTAGGTTTTTCGATCAACAGTGGCGATGCGTCACAAGACGGTGCCACTGTGCTCGTATCGGGAATTCATGAACTTAAAGAAGAATTTGAATCCAACGGCGTGAAAATCGGTAGCTTGAAAGCGGAGGAACGAGATGGACGCAAACTACAAGTGTTTTTTGTGGTTGCTCCAGACGGGCTGTGCTATTACTTTCACGAACCGATGGATGTCGCATAGCATATCGTCGTGATTCTAAGGAAGGAGGTGGACTGGCGCAGCCAACAACCGGCGTCATCCTAGGCCGCAAGCTTCCCATCCACATGAGTACGTATCCGAAGCCGGGATCAAGCGGCTTCCACAAGTTGGTTTCACGATTAGGCATTTACGGGCTTGCGACCAAGCATCCGTCTGGAATCGGCGACTTGTCCGTAGTGCATCATGGTGTGCATCGCGGCAGTTGACAAGCATGCGCCGACCGTGCCAAACATGGCTTCCCGACCCGACGGCGGATTCTTCGTCGTGGAAGCAAGATCACCTTCCGACAAGCTGTCTACGAACGCGAGCGTGTTCGCATGAACTTCATCAAACTTTGCTCGAACATCGCTCCAAGACGGGTAGTCATCAAGATTCGACGAGGGTTCGCGCTGAGCTCCAAAAGCTTCTTTCCACTTGATAAGAGGATTTTCGTTCCCTTTGATGATGTGTTCGATGATGTTGGATTCTGCGTATGTCAAATGGCCGAGTATCCAAAGCGGCGGATTGCCACCATTGGATGTTGGCATCTGCAGCGGTGCGTCCTTCATGTCGTCGATAAGTTT
>JANLRK010000826.1:0-23507 GCA_031361585.1 Pirellula sp.
TCTTCGACCTTCCAGCCGTAGGAGACATCGCCCTTCTTGGCGCCCTTTTCGTCCATCTCGGTATAGGTAACTTTGATTTCTTCGAAGTTCAGGCTAAAGCTCTCGTGGGGTTTGTCTTGGCTTCCACCAGAGACCGAATAGGAACATACCATAACGTTCTTTAATTCGTACTTGTAGAACGTTTCGCGACCTGAGTTGACCGCAGTCGTCTTGCAGTGGATTTCTACTTTTGGAAATACCTTGCCCAGGCAAACCGCTTCTGCAATTTTCGGACCGGATTTGTCCAAGAGTTTGGAGCATTGCAAGTCTTCGTGGAGGATGGTACCTCGGCGTCGGGCAGCACCGGTTGCTCCCGCCCCAGCCTTGTGAATCACTTGCGAGAAGCTTTCCAAGTCGGTCCACTTTTCGTGCCCCTTTGCCTTGGATTCGCCGTCGATACCATCGAATTTAATGTAAGCTGACATGTTCTGTTCCTTGCTCGTTCGAATAACTCTGTAGGATCTAATGACGCCAGGCGAAGTTGCGTTGAGCGTCTTACAAACAAGTTCTCGTTGTTACTGCCAAGAAGTTGCTTGCTTTTACAAAAAGAATTTGAATTCACAGTGCCAAAAGGCCAAAATTATTCGTATTTGTATCTTAGTAACCGCCAAATTGCCTCGAGGTAGGCGTAGAAATTGTGAGTCAAAAACATGTCTGGTCTGAAAGTCCGATTGTAAGAGTCAGAGATTTCAGTCCCCTCCCAAGCCTTTCCTTCACGACCCTTTGGAGCTCGAAAAGCAAGAAAGAACTGCGTCGAAAAGTTCATCCCTAGCCAGGCAACCAAATCATTCCCAAACGCATGTGTAGTTAGTCGATTGCAAACGAAAATTCCAAATTTGGAGTGACGTTTACTTGGACGCTACCGATCCCTTTGCCCTCAGCAAGGCGACTCAAAAGCTCTGCCGAAAGGGTGGGTAGGAGCGACTTCGTTAAGATGTGATCGATGTTTCTAGCACCGGTGTCCACTTCTTTGCATCGGTCGCCAATGACTTGCACCAGATTGTCGCCATAGGAGAACGTGGCGTTGTAGTTTTCCTTTAGTCGCTTTCCTATTTTCCCTAGCTTGAGTCCGATGATCATACGAATCACGTGTTCCGCAAGTGGATAATATGGAATCAGGGTCAATCGCCCCATGAACGCAGGCTTAAACGTTTTGAGCAACTCAGGGAAGATAGCTTGCATGAAATCGTCTGGCTCGGGGGTTGTATCTGGATCCGAGCAAATGCTTTTGATCACATCCGTTCCCGCGTTGGTTGTCATCAGGATCAAGGTATTTTTGAAATCGATGTCTCGACCCTCACCATCTTTCATCGTTCCCTTGTCGAAGACTTGATAAAAGACGTCTTGAACACCCGGGTGGGCCTTTTCCATTTCGTCCAGCAGGATCACGCTATACGGCTTGCGTCGAACGGCTTCGGTGAGCACGCCCCCCTCGCCGTACCCGACATAGCCGGGCGGGGACCCCATCAGCAGCGAAACCTTATGCTCTTCTTTGAACTCGGACATGTTGATGACAGTCATGTTCTGTTCGCCACCATAAAGCAATGAAGCCAAAGCGATGGCCGTTTCGGTCTTGCCAACACCGCTCGTTCCAGCGAGCATGAAAACGCCGATGGGGGCTCTTGGGTCATTCAATTGAGCTCGGGAAGTTCGAATGGATTGGGCAATACGCATCATTGCATGATCTTGGCCAACGACCTGCTTCTGCAAGTGCTCATGCAAGTGCAGAACGGTATTGATTTCATCTGCCATCATTCGACCGACAGGGATACCTGTCCATGCTGCGACGGTCTCCGCGATCGCATTCCTATCCACAAATGGATGCACTAAAGGAGACTCTCCCTGCAATTCACGAAGCTGCGCCTTGAGCGATAGTAATTCGTCCGTAGAGGCTGGCGTCGCGGTAGTCTGATTTGGGACCAGCGCTGGCGAAGCGGCCTCACTCGCTGGCGCGGCTTTAGAAGATTCTTTCTGCAACAGATGGTTTTTTTGCAACGTGCTGGTGATAGCCTGAACTTTTGCAACCAGCTCCTTTTCGAGTCCCCATTTTGCGTTCAGCGCCTGGATTTCAGCGTCTACGGTTACGATCTCATTGGCTAGAGACTCGAGCTTTGACTTATGATCGGTTCCCGTAACGGATTCCCTTTCTAGAATCTCGCTAGACAAACGCAGTTGGTTGCTTTTGCGGTTTGCATCTTCGATGGCGGGTGGTGTCGATGATTGACTGAGATTGATTCGGGCACATGTCGTGTCAATGAGACTGATCGCCTTGTCCGGCAACTGCCTTCCACTGATGTATCGACTGGATAGCTTGACCGCATCTACGATCGCTTCGTCCAATATGCTAACCTTGTGGTGCGACTCGAGTGTCTTCGTTAGTCCTCGAACCATGTCAATGGCGACGGATTCTGCTGGTTCCTCTACCTTAACGACCTGGAACCGGCGTGCAAGAGCGGCATCTCGTTCAAAGTATTTTTTGTATTCAGCCCATGTGGTAGCGGCAAGTGTTCTGAGTTCACCGCGGGCCAATGCCGGTTTCAATAAATTGGCTGCGTCACCCTGTCCAGCTGATCCGCCTGCACCGATGAGCGTATGCGCCTCGTCGATAAACAAAATGATAGGTTTGGTCGATGATTTGACCTCCTCGATTACCGATTTGAGTCGATTCTCAAATTCGCCTTTCACGCCAGCACCGGCTTGAAGGAGTCCTAGATCAAGCGTTCGTAGTACGACTTCGCGAAGAGGCTCTGGAACATCTCCAGATGCAATTCGGAGCGCGAAACCCTCGGCGACGGCTGTTTTCCCAACGCCGGCCTCGCCCGTCAAAATAGGATTGTTTTGGCGTCGGCGAAGGAGGATATCAATTACCTGTCGAATCTCACCGTCACGGCCCAGCACAGCGTCAATTTTGCCTTCTCGAGCGCGGGCGGTTAGATCAATGGTAAATTGATCAAGCGATGGCGAAGATTGCCGTCGTTCTCCTGGTGCAGCTGGAGAACTGGATCGAGCCCCAGTAGACAGGGAAATGGAATCGCGATCCTCTGCGGTGTCCGCGCAAAGTTCATTCAGCGATTTGCGAAGGGCAGCAACATTGATTTTGTCGAATTCATGGCTAGCACCCAAGGCTGATCGTCGCATGCCATCGTTTGAAAGCAAGGCAATCATCATGTGGCCCGTCCGGATCTGGCCTGCCCCATAATCAATGGTGGCTAGACTCCAAGCCTCCTTCGAGATGTCGACTACTTCTGGACTTAGCGACGGAGCCTTTGCGTTGCCAGTTTTTAGGCGATCGAGCGTCCTAGTAAGATCCTTCTGCAGTTTCCCTATATCAACGGCAAATGACTCTAGGATTCGAACAAAATCCGATTCGCGAGTCTCTATCAGCTTGAACAACCAATGCTCAATTTCCACATTGTAGTTCGTACGAGTCATGCACAGCGATGTGGCTAACTCGAGGGCTCGGCAGCTAACAGGGCTCAACTTATCGAACAGCTTCTTTAGGTCAATTTCAATCACTTAGTTGGTCCTTTGCGATGAATAGAAGTGCAATTTTTTGACGACAGCAATGTTGCTCACTCCATAAATGCAGATCATCAACAGCCATCGCCACCTCGGTGGAAGTGGCTTAATCATCCTTCCACTTTGGTGAGGCGGATTATAGCATTCCTTAAGCGACTAAAATGTCTGGTAGCTCAAATAGAGCGTCCCCGGCGTCATGCGGAGCGTCCCAGTTGCCAAGCCAAGTGTTCCATCCCAAGCAAACTGAGGATCCCTCGCCGAGGACAACCCCTTTTACATCTTCCTTTTTCAAAAGGACTCGAAAGTCAAAATCAAATTGAGGTCCGACGTATCGTCGGAGGAAATCGGTCAGAATCCTCAGTCTGCGTTCGCTTGGTAGATATTCGTTGAACGTGTTCCAATCGACTGGTCCGATAATTACACGGAAACGATTTTCGACATCCCAGATTCGTTCACCAGCCATGCAGTCAACACCGAGTTTATTTCCCATGGACATTCCGTTCGGTGAGGAACCGATTTGAGATTGGTCGGACTTGTTCAATATCAACCATTGTCCAACCAATGGTTCGACTGCGGTAGGTATGCCTGTCATGTCCTGTACACACGCTCGTATCGATTCGATTGACGGTCGGGAGCTCGAAAATTGACCGCTGTAATATAGGAAGTAATCATCATTAACTGCCAATCGATTGCGCGAAGCGGTGAAACGGTTGCCAATTAGTCCCCAGATGGCACGCGTAACGGTATCTTCTGTTTTGCTTGCACTAGCCGTTTCAAAGGCTACCGGGAAAGAATGTTTCTCCCAAGTTCGGTAAAACAAAGACAATTGACGGTGGTTAAATATATCCAAGAATTCGCGAAGCGTATGGTCTTTTTGTCGGCCCCGTTCGATGATGGTCTGGGTGTAATGATGAGGGAGCGCGCCGCTTGCGCCGAACAAACCGAAAAACGAAACCGCCAATTTGGGCCGCGTTTCCATTGGTATCCATGCGGCGAGTTCATTGGCGGGGAAACTCGCGTCCAAGTCCACGACCAACTTGCATGATTGCTTGGACAAGTCCACCTGCATGCCAATACGAGTTCCCTTCTCGATTTGAAGGCAACGCAAGAACTGGCAAAAGCCCACCGAGTGGATTTTTTGCGCAAGTTCCTCTGAGGTCGTTTTAGTAGTGTTAATCGCCATAAATGAACCTAAACTCTACATCAAGAACTTCGTGCCGGATCGTGCTCTTCCATCAAATAGCAGTTGATTGCCGCCCTTGGCATAGACAGTCAAACGAGTGAAGGAGTTGATGGTTGCAAAAACCGAAAAGAACTCATCCAATACGCTCGCGAAGAGAAATGCTCCGATGCCTTCCAGTCGTTCTTCGTCCACGTGAAGCCGGATATCGATTCCGCGACAGATACCAGGTCCCTTCCCGGTGTCGGGTATCCGAGCCGTCGATCGTTTGTAACTGATCTTTCCAATGGAATCGACCGCTTTGAGGATCTCTTCTTGATCATTGCTGTTGTACAGCCCCAAGATCTCTCTCAACAATTGACCGTCCGAGTCACTAGCTAATGACAAGTGGTTGAGTGAGAGATGCGAGACCAAACGCCAGATCCAATCGTCTCGGTCGATTGGCCGGCGAGTAGGAGTAGGAGACGTTCGAAAAGCGACCTTGCACGGGCCGCCGGTAAAATGGAGCCGCGACTGGATGCCCAATTTAGAAACAAGATCGCGATTGCAGCAAATTGCCTTAACATGCAGAGTCCACTCATCGGATGGCTTGGGTCTCGAATGCAAGTCGACAATCGTCAAGAAAATTTCAGTACCTCGATCACCGACGACATCGCCCGCAATGCGTCTGCGTCGCGATGCGTGCCAATATCGATCAACAGCCGCCGAACTTACTTGATGCGATGGACGATGGAATGGTAAGAAAGTTAGGTCCTCTTCGCCGCCTGGTCGCGTAGATGTAACCGACTTGATGGAATGTACCTCCATGCCTGTCGCAGTGCGATAGCTCGGAATGACGCGATACTCCACCTGCTTTTCGTTCAAGGCGATTGGTTCTGCATCCTTTTCGAAAAGATTTACGACAGGTGTGCACCCAAGCAAAATTGCATCTTTCGTCATGTGCCGCTGAATGATTGGATGTTGTTTTTTTAAGAAGACAACAATACTCAAATTGTCGCCGGCCACCAAATTCCATGCTGAGCCGAATTTGATTTCGATGAACCTGAACTTTTCAGGAATGGCAAAGAACTCCCAAATCGTTTGGTATGCCGATAGCGTTCTTGGGTCATGGTCGAGAAGACCTTGGTCCGTTTCAAAGCCGGCTTGTGAAATCGAGTTGTGGGAAAAGAAAACACCTTCTTTGTTTCGATTGGAGAACAACCCAACGCCTAGTGCATCTCTCAGCAAAGCTTCACACAAGTGATTGCCGCAATTGCTGCTTCCCCCTAAGAAAAACCTTAGTCTGCCGATGTTCGTTTTTTGCCAATCCATTTTGCGCGAAATCGGTGCTAGATCGATTCGAATGGCGGCTTCAACACTATCGGACCATGTTGCATCCGTAGGAAATGCAAATGGCGGTTTGACGTACTCCGACCGAACTACTTTGAGTGGAAACAATTCCAAATCAAAGCATGTTCGGAAGTAGCAAATCTGACTCTCAATTTCGTCGGTTTCGACTTGGGTACCACGCTTCAATTGGAATCCCTGGGTTAACTCGCCACCTACTTCATCCAATTCAAATTGGCATATCGCAGCAGACGGTACAGGAGCAAGGTATTGCGGGTACAAAGCCTGCAACATCGATTGGCAAATCTCGGGGAATTCGTCTTCAATCTTGAGTCGCAAGCGAGCGTTGAGCAGAGCAAACGAATCAATCAGCCGAGCCACATGAGGATCTTCCGGCGATTCGACCGAATCAGCCGAAAGCCTCAATCGTGCAGCAACCTTAGCAAAGCGTCCTCCGAATTCACGGACCTCTTCTCGGATGAAGTCGAGTTCGTCATTGTAAAAACCGAAAAGTCTTTCGCTCATTAAGAGGTTTCCTCGACGCGAAACTCGCTAGCAATTGTATTAAGCTTGGAACTAAACGTTACTGGCTCTGGCGCCGGTTCCGCAAACAACACACCGTAGATGACAAATCGAATTACGCGACTGACCTTGGAATTCGAATCCAAATCAAGCTCTACTCGAACGCTCTGAAATCGAGTTTCATATCGACGGATCGCATCTTCGATATTCTGGCATAACTTTTGGAGCGACTTGGACGAGTCCAAAACAGCGGAACTAGCATCGGGAACACCGTAATTGAACATCGATTTTTCAAGTTGCCGAAAGGAGCGTGGGATCTGATGAAATCCAACTCTGGTATTCAACAGATTCTCGAGATCGCGACGGACACTCATCTTCAGATCTCGAAGCAGTTGAGTTCTATCGCGATTGGTTTCAAATCGATTGGTCGGATCAAAATCGAGCAGCCGATCGAATACACTTGGAAGCAACAACTGGTCAGGGCGAATTCGACTCATGTTAAACTTTTGCGGAAGGACTAGGCTCAACTCGGCAGGAGTTAAGTTACGGTAGGTCACTCGTGCCGAGCGTGAGTTCTTGTTCAGTAGGATTGCTTTCGATCTGGATTTGTCCAATTTCCAAAAATGGGACCCCGTCATCTCCGATGAGGAGTGTGCGTTGTCCAATACCGGTCGCAAGACCACCCGCATGTTCGACCCAATCGGTTGTCCGCCCCAATTTTTGTTCATCCGTCCAGCGAACGGGATTCGGATACCGCGTTGGTAAATAAACCTCGCCGTCCGGACCGCCGATTACACTGATCGTCGCTTTGCGCCAAATCAAATCGATTGGCCTTTCTGGCTTAGAGAATTCGACTGACTGGATATCCTTCCAAGGTAGCCAAAAATACTTACCGGATGCTGTGAGCACCTCTGCGACACCCCCTAGACGATCGTCTAAGTCGTGAAGAATCGAAAATGCTTTACCGTCGCAAACTCCATTAACAGGTTTTCGCGCCGCCTGCACTTTTTCAATGAGCAGATTCAAATCGGCGTCATGACCCAAGCGCATGGCGAGACAAAGCTCTAACTGCAGTTTGCTAACCTCGTCTAGTTTCACCACCAATTCAGGTGCGCGACCCTCATTGAAAACTTGTTCGCGAATTACTTCTGCTCGAACTAACTGCCGAAACAGCATTGGCAACATGGCCATTTTTTCAGTTGTCTGCACTACAACGGAGTCAAGCTGTCGGTCGACTCGCTCCCATTCTCCGCCAAAAGCAAGCAGCTCAGCTAGGAAAAATCTAGCGTTGGTGTTCGAGGGATCTTTTTTGACTACTGCCAACTGTGCGTCAAGCGCGTCGCCAAGCCTGCCCTCTTTGAACAATATTTCGGAATTCATTGCAATTCACCTGTGTTAAGTAGTTTTGTTGCGATTAACGAGCTTGGTGTCCAGTTTTAATGAAGCACGAATATCATCAAAGCTGTGGTACGGCTCGAGTTGAATGACACAGTCATATTCGCCTGGACGTCCAGGCTTGGAACGTACTTGCACCGATCCGTCGAGCAAAGGCCTCTCGGCCCTGACACGTGAATTTGCTTCCGGATCGCGATTGACATAGCCTATCAACCAATTGCAAAGGAAATCCTGAATCTCTACCGCATCCATGATCCCGCCGATCTTGTCGCGAGTTATGACCTTGACGTAATGACCAAATCTGGCAGCGCAAAGCATGTAATTGGTCATTGCCGACAGCTCTGCATTGGACGTTGCTTCAGGACTATTGTAGCGACGAGGTTTTTGAGCGGATGGACAAGAGTAAAAGGCAGCGAGTGGCGTGTCCTTGCAGTTACACAATGCCATAAACCCTAGCTTTGCCAATTGCCTTTCAAAAGTGTCGGTAATGAGCGCTTCGGTTAGCGGCTTGGGTGCAACGCCCTCTGATTCGGTGCCAAAATCATCGCTGGTGGGTCCGTTGACCAGTCCCCGACTAACGACACCACGTTCGACTCCACGGATGTCTGCAAACCATCTAGACTCGGCAAAGGAGCGAATCAGCACTTCCCCAATCGCATAAACCGCACCAGCCCAAAGATGATCCTCTGTCGACTCCGGCAATTCCGCAAAGGGGAATCCAAAATGGTGAAGATGCTCCGGACGATACGGTTTTCTCAACAACATCCGGGGCATCACAACGGAAACGAATCGAGATTCTTCACTTTCTCGGAACTGCTGCCATCGCAAATAATCCAATTTGCTATGAAGCTTTTCCAAGTCAAAGGATTGTCTCAGCTCAGAGAATTTATCCACTCCAAACATGGTCGGAGATGCGTTGATGAACAGAGGACAAAATGCAGCGGCAGCGGTTTCCGACAGACGTCGGAGGATGGCGATGTCATCGTAGGGGTGCTCTCGCGACGGTCTTGGATGAATATCGAAATCTGCAAGTACCGCAGAAAACGGGGAAGCCCCTGGCTGACCGAGTCCCTCTTCGTATACCTTTTTGAAGAACAGGCTCTGATCAAACTCGACCGCACCCTCTTGGTCGTTCCGAAGTTCCGCCCAAGTAACATTCCATATCTGAACTAGTATTGGAGCTTTCGCAGAGTTTTCCTTGCAACTAACTAAGTAATCCAAGCCTCGCCATGATGCTTCGAGTTTTTGGAACTTCTCATGGTGCAATATCATGTTCAATTGTGCCGAAACGAGCCGGTCGATTTTTGCGATATCCCGTTCTAGTTGTTGGACGATCTTGGTCTTCGGGAGTGACCACTTTCGGAGGTCATCTATTCCGAACCACATTGCAAGTTTCTTGGCCCAAGAATCTTCCGCCAAGAAGTTTTTTAGCGGATTGTCGCTCTCGTCTCCCGGTCTGGATCGTCCAACGACAAGAAAGGACTCTAAAAGACGTGAACCACTTTTGACGTTAGGGGGCGCGGTTTCCCTCGAACCGTCCTTATCGCGATCGTCAGGTTCGCGATAGACATTCTCTGCGGGTTGCTCCGATTCCGGTGTGGCGAAACTCATTCAGGAATGGACCCACTTATCAAAAAGACATCACAAAGAGCGTCGAACAATTAGGTCCAACAACCAAACAAATGATTAGCCAAACGGAAGATTAAATCGATCAGTAGCATGGCCCGCTGGGCCGTGTGGAACGCCTGCCCCGCCCATGCTACGGCGATGAAATCAGAACCGTCCGTTCTAAGTGCCTTGTTTGATCTTTGTGACAAGTCGCAATGATTGCGTCAGCTCTTCAAACTGCAACCACGGTCGCAGTTTGGCAACCGCGGTGTACGAACCCGGTTGCCCCGGAACTTCGGCTACCTCGATGCTGGCGTCTGCTAGCGGATGGGTTAGTTTTTCTTCAGCAGATGGTTTGCTTGCCGCTGTCACGTAATTCATGATCCAGTTGTTGAGTTTCTGCTGACAGTCCTCGCGTTCCATCAAGGAACCGACCCAATCGCGAGCCATCACTTTGAGATAGTGTGCAATTCGCGAGGTTGCCATGATATAGGGCAAACGGGCACTGATGGCTGCATTCGATGTTGCGTAGTCCCCGTCCTTGCCTTCGTACTTCTTTGGCTTTTGAGTCGTCTGACCGCCGAAGAAAACGGAAAAGTCTTTCTCTTTGTAATTGCAGAGAGGCAAGAAACCACAATCGCTAATTTCTTTTTCTCGTCGATCGGGTACTAGGACTTCAGTCGGACACTTTACTTCGTCGTCACCATCATCGGCCTTAACGACGTGGGTCGGAAGATTCTCAACCTTGCCACCGTTTTCCGCACCACGAATGGAAGTGCACCAACCATACTTGGCAAAAGCGTCGGTTAACTTCGATCCCATCACAAACGCTGTACTCATCCAGCAGTATTCGGAGTGTTCGACTGTTATAGGCTTTCCGTCTGCTCCAAGTGCGACTTCTTCGAAGCCAAACTCATCGATCGGCTTGGTACTAGCGCCATAGGGAAGTCGAGCCAAGGTTCGAGGCATCGTCAAAACCACAAAACGAGAATCTTCCGTTTCTCGGAAGCTTCTCCAACTGATGTAGCTAGGAGTATCAAAAATCTTTGCGATGTCTCGAGGAGCATTCAATTCAGTCCAGGAATCGAAACCGAACATCTCACATCCAGTGGACGCGATGAACGGACAGAACGCAGCGGCTGCCACGGATGAAACATTCCTCAGCATGGCAATGTCGTCAGGATGATTCTTGAATTCATAATCACCAACCAACGCACCATATGGAATACCTCCAGGCATTCCGAACTCATTCTCGTAAATTTTCTTGTAGAGTTGGCTCTGGTCAAATTCGACAGCGTCCGCAAGGTCCTTGTGCAGCTCTCGTTTCTTTACATTCAACACTCGCAGTTTTAGTTGGGTCCCTGTTTCGGTGTTCATTACCAAATAATGGAGCCCCCTCCAAGAGCCTTCCAGTTTCTGGAACCCAGGGTCATGCATAATTTTGGCAAGCTGCTTGGACACCAAATCGTCGATCCCATCGATCGCCTTAGTAATCGATTTGGAAATGTTCTTGTCAAAAGCAACAGTCCCTTTTAATGCCTGTTCCGCAAACGTACGTAGCAGAGCTTCTGCATGGGATCTCTCCGTTTGCTTGGTGGCCTTAATTGCTGCCTCAAGAAATCCAACTTTGGATTCCGTGGTTGTTTCGCTGCTGGCGCCTGATTGCTTTTCGGTCTCTGCCATGTAAATTCCCTAACCCTAGCTAATCGAATCCAAAGGTAAATTTAAGAGGAACGGAAAGGGAATACCCTCTCCATCTCAGCTAAAACAAAAACTATTCGGGTGGCTGTTCTTTGCCAATCCCAAGCTCATCGGCCAGTGCTTTAACATTTTCAGTGTTCTTCAGCACTTCTTCTAGTGTCGCGTCGAGGTTAGAGCTAACATCCGCTTTGGTTAGAAGCTCACTAAGTTGCGCACGTGTTTCGAGCAATTTTTTGAGCGCGGGAACTTGATTCGCAATCTTGGCCGGATCGAAATCCTTCATCGATTCAAAAGCCAAATTCACTTTCATGGTTGATCCATCACCCTTGAGAGTGTTTTCAACTTCCAGCCCAACGCCAGGTGTCAGCGACTTCATAACATCATTGATGTTATCGCGGTCAATATTAATAAATTTACGTTCTTTCAAATCTTTTAGCTTTACCGCTTCATATTCTCCTTTGTCATTGATTTTCATGGGAGATCCCGAAAAATCGCCGACGACTCCCATCAAGAATGGAAGTTCTTTTTTTTCCGTAGCATCGCCGATATCCACGTCGTAGGTGATATGGACTCGCGGTTTCCGAACGCGACTCAATTTGTCATGAACTGAACTCATAGACTCCTCGGATCATTCAAAGTTTGGGCAAACAAAGCATGGTAGAAAATGGCCACCAAAGCGGCCACAAACATAACCGCGGGCAGTGAAATTTGCAAGCTTATTCAGTATCTTCCACACTTTTTTCGACAATTCCCATGCGGCGAAAAACCTCTGCTCGAACTGCAGGGTCCTGGACCAGATCATTGAGCAGCTCAGGGAGTGGCATTTTTCCCCAACGTACGGCTTGCTCTAAGGTGTACGACAACGGGGAATGAGGTTCGGTCTTGCGAAAGAAACTAGCTACCTTAAGAAGTTGATTGAGCGCCTCTTCGCGAGATTGTAGATTTCCGGTTTTGGTATTCCCCGACTGCTTGTTCGTACGATCTGAATCGTTTCCCTCGCTATCGTTCGCCCCATCCGAAGAATCTTCCGATTGCTCCGATGCATCGCTTGCAGCGAGTTTTCCATGCGTGAGCTCTTTGAACCACTCCTGTATCGTCTTGAGTTCGGAAAGTACTCGGCCGAAACCGAAGCCGGCCTTCCCCGACTGTTTTCCTAACGCTTGGTCGAGTAGTTCAGCGTTTGCAATAGATATTTCTATGCCCAATAAGAACTCTCGCAAATCACCCTCGTCTGATTGCTCGATCTCTTTCTCAATGTCTTCGTAGAGCAACAGTCCTGATTCCATAAGTTCATCTCTTTGGTCTGGAGGCAATCCTTCAAGATGCCGAGCGATCAACTTGGCCCGAAAGCAAACCGATGAATCGCGCGAGAGAGTTATGCGTCCGAGCCCGTCGATGAGGCTAGACGATTGATTCAGTTTGTCCAGGAATGCCAAAGCGTAAAACGATTCTTCAGGAGAATGCGGCAGAAGTTCCTTGCCATGCGCTTCCACTAATCCGGCGCTCACTTCCAAGGCTTCGCTCAAGCCGTGAAATCCACTAGACCTTGCCATCGACTCGATCAGCCAAGCTAGAACGCGAGTATCTTTGGATTTCGATTCCAATATCTCGCAGCACTGAGTCGCGATGGCCGGCCAACCCGGATCTTTCTTTGGATCGTTCGACCGCCCGGCCGAGTCCTTGATCACATCCTTCCTTACCGCAGGCGCAAGCAACTCCAACTCGGCCTTCGCTTTTTCAATCTTTCGGGCGATATCGGCAGCAAACTGCACCAAACCGAATGCAGCCTCCAGGTCAAGGTTTTCGCTCGTTTCCTTACACAAACCGCATGGCAGTTCGTCTGAAATAGGAGCTAATAGCTTATCCAAATTCAGTATCGACATCCATTCACCCCTTACTCGTGCAAATCCATACGTCGCATCTCACCGGCGAGACTCTCGAGAATCTTTGCATGCAACCGGCTTGCCCATGATTTGCTAATCCCCAATACATTGCCTGCATCCTGAAGTGTATACCCCTCGAAATAAACCAAGTTAATCAGTTGGCTTTCCGATGGTGGCAATTTTTTCACCAACTGGCGCAGTTTTTCACTGACCTCATGGTGCATGACTTGCATTGGAGCGCTTTCGCAGGGATCCTCAGCCAATGCCAAACTATCTACTTCGGACTCCACGCCGCTGGCCAAATAGACCATCGCAAGCTGTTCGGTCGTTCTAGCAAACCACTCCTGATTGTGCTCTTGGGAATGGGGCTGTCCAGCGTTTTTGTCCTTCTCGGACTCCAAAACCTGGTTCGCCATACTCTCGTAACGGATGCGACGGTAACGTGCCCTACTCGTCCAGGTCATCTTGGCCAGCCCATCGTAGATGGCGCCGCGAATCCGATAATAAGCAAATGTACTGAATTGGTTTCCAAGCTCGGGCTCAAAGTCGCGAGCAGCCTCCGCCAGCCCCAGCTCGCCATAAGCGATTAAATCTTCTACATCTACTTTTATCGGAACATTGCGATAAATCCGAAACGCTAACGAACGGACGAGGGCGCGCCCCTCCGCGATTAACTCAGACGTCGCGGACGAAGCTTGAGGACTCACAATTAAGAAATTCCATTCAATTGTTCTTGGAATTCAACCATGCGTTGACGCGACGCCGGATCGCTACAGAGCGTTCTCGCAATCGTCGTGCACATGGAGTGTAACGCATCCCCGGTCTTAAACGTAGGTCCCAATCGATTTATCAGAAATGCTTTTACCATTGCGACGACGAGCTCTTCAAATGGCATCGGACCATTCTTGGAGCTCGTCACGACATCTCGCAATGAGATCCATTCTTGCTCACTTAACGCCCGTTTCTTCTGCGACAAAGTCGATTCCAGAAGTTGACTTAGCAGCTTCGAACTGGTCTCCTCGGAGGACAAAACCCTCGATATCGATCCATCTGAATTGAGGCTGTGCTCCGGCATTTCTACTCCCTTGTCGTATCGACGAATTTGAATTGTCTATTTTGCGATGTTTATTGTTTTGTCCTTGGAAAGCCAGCCAAAAAGCCGCTTGTTGCTGTCGGACGAAATAAGCGTCTGACCATCGCGACTAAATGCCAAACTTTCAATCTTAGCACCGCGATGACCTTCAAGATCAAACAACGGCTCTAGATTATCCCATGTTGGAGATGCAAACCAGATGGTGAGCGTTCCAGCTTTATTTCCGGTGGCAATAATAGAATCTTCCTCCGATGTGGTGATTCGTTCGACACCGCCAGGAATCTGCTTACGTTTTTTGAGATTGTCTGCTTTAGGATCCTTGTCTGCCTTAGGATCTAACTCAAAGAATTGTAGATATCCAACGTCTTTTGCCTCCGTATGCACCAAAACGTACTTTACTTGGGTCACTTCAGCATTTGGGAAATTCTCGACAAAGAAGTTCAGCGATTTCACTTTGGCATCGCCTCCGCAGTCCACGTCACCCAAAGGCTTCTTTTCATTGCCGGTGATTATTTCTAGTTTGCCGTCGTTGCTGCAAATAGCCAGCGACGCTTCCTTGGTTGGGTCCCACTTCGCCGATGCAATGTTGCCGTATTCTTGAATCGCAACTCCCGTAACCGCGTCTACAACCGTGACTGTACTAGCATCGGCATTCAATAATGCGATTTGTTTTGCGTTGGGTGACAATTGGATTCTCTTAAATCCATCGGCATTGAATTCCATTTTCTTCCAACTTGGAGCATCTGCATCTGATAGTTCAAATCGCCAAAGCGACCCATCGTTATGCAAAGTCACGATCATGTTGCCATCGCGATTGCCACTCGAATCGATCAAACTCGTATTGCCAAAGCTTTTCAGTTGTGTCGATTGATCTTGCAAGTCGAAAACAACCCCTGACTTGGTGGATATGAAGGTATGATCGCCAGTCTTCGTTCGAGCCAATACGCGATCACTCGATGCCTTATTCAGCTCAAAACCATTGTGGACGCTGCGAGAAAGTTTTGCTTGCCCGTCCACCGCATCACCTAGCCAACGGGTACCCGATCCGGACATTTCTGTTACTTGCGGTTTCGCTTTTCCTGCTGGGAAATCAAAAACAGCCCCGCTAAATTTTCGCTCCGAATCCGATGCCTGTCCACTTCTTACATTCACGAACAGCCGATCGATCGAATTCTCAACGCGAACTGCCGCAATATCCATATCGTAATGAAAACCTGTTCTCCAAAGACCCTTGGGCTTCTTGTTGGCCTCAGAAACCTCGCTGTTCCAGACTACGTCCGATAACTTCTGACCCAACAAATCATACGATTTCACAAAACCGTCCGTGTACGCAACAAAGAAGCGATTGCCATCCTGCGACCATACTCCTTTAAGCGGAAATCCGTCTTTGTCGTCGGTCATCAATTCTTGTTGGGATAACCAAGAATTCGAGTCGGATCGGTTCCAGAGCCATGTCAAACCAGAACGTTTGACCATGGCTACGAGCGACGTGTTTCGAGGATTGGTTACGGCAAAGGAAGTCCCCCGTTTCGAACTCTGAAAAACTTCGCGTCCATCCAGCGTTACGATTCGCGTTTCCAAATCGCTAGAGATCAACATCTCCTTGCCATCATTGAGGAGGGAAATGCGTGGCTCGATGTCCTCGGCTTTTCCATTGGCCTCTGCCTTTCTTGACCAGCGATGAAGCATGTTACCGGATTTTAGGTCCCATACACAAAACTCCCAATCGTGCGACCCGTCGGTCAAGTAGCGCTTTTCGGCTTTTTTGAGATTAGCAGATGTGACAACGACACCTTGGTTCATATCAACTACGGAATCAACGTACTCAGAGCCAGGCGTATGTCCAAAATAACTCCAACGCTTTTCATCCATCTTCTTCGTTTTGCCAGTTTGCAAATTCCAAAGATCAACAACACCATCAGCGGTAATCGAGATCGCTTGGTCATTCTTGCCGCGGCCGAAAACTCCGACGACGGGTGCTGCATATTCCTCTTGCCGACCGGACTCAGAAATGCGTGTCAGTTGGCGGCGCTGCTTTTGACGTTCGACATTCCAGGCAACGGCTGTACCGAAATCATCTACTCCAAGAATCAGATCCTTGGAAATAAACTGTGCATTAATAAGATTGGGTGTCGACGTCGACTGACTAGGTACTCCAGTCAAAAACGTATCATAAGTCATTTCACCTTTGTTATCGACAAGCCAGACATGCGCTACAGGCTCCTTGTCACTAATCGACATGACCGCTTGGCCATCGTCGCTTGCAATCAATCGTGAAATGGCAGCCCGATGTTTTGGGGGCAATCTATCTTTGACAATATTCAAAGTTGTTTTTGTGTCATTGCTGTTGCTGCTTGGAGCAAGTTCGCCGATGGTCAATAATCCATCGCTGTTTGCTAACAGCAGTCGATTTCCATTTCGCAGGTAGACTGCCGCAGTCAGGCTGTCCTTCCATTCTTGTGGTAGTTCGATCAATCGAGCTTTCTCCGTTTTGACATTCAATTCAAACAATTGGCGTTTTCCATTAAAATTGGATCTGGCCAAAATGCGATCGGAGTCAATCCATTGCAGATCTTCCAAGCGACCTCGTATATCGGGAAAATTCATTCCGCCTTTGGTTGCTAGGCCCGGCCATTTACCTCCTGCTGGCAAAATGGAAATTCCACTATTGATTCCGACTGCGATCTTGGAGCCATCGGGGCTGTACTTGACCGTTTGAAAGGACCATGCCGCTAATGCAGTCGCTTCGATGGGTTTTTGTTTCGCTGCCAACGGCCAGAAATAGGTCTTACTACTTTTGTTGTCCGAATTGGTTGTGGTTACGATCGCTTCATCTCCATTTGGAGAAATGGCAATTCCGACTACACCGTCCGGAAACTTGTGCGAGGCGGTATCGTCGACAATGAGTCTGTCTGCTTCGTATCGCAGTATTTTTGCCATTCCCTTGGCGGTTCCAAAAATCCCAACCTTTGCGCTGGGAGCAAAATCCATCGCCGTAGTGGCTTCGCCTAGGGCCTGTTGCGGGAGGTCAGCATTGGTCAACAACTTCGCCCGCTGCATCGCGAACGTATCGAATTTAGGGGTCTTGGTTCCAAACGCTGATGAATCGCTTGGCTTCATCGACTCAAGGATTCCGGAAAGCAATCCACTTGAGTTTTGGATATCCAACTGCTCGATTCCAAGTTTTGCCTTACCCAGTTTTGACGCAGAGTCGCTGAGTCTAATTTTGGCAGCACGCTCTTGAGCGATGAGTTGAGCCGCAACTGCTTTGGCTTCAGAAACTTTCGCGCTGGCTTCGGCTGTCCGTGCAATCATTTCGTCTGCTTTTGATTTTGCTTCAGCATCCCTGGCCTTCATTTCATCCGCTTTTGATTTTGCTTCGGCGGCCAGGGCTTTATTCTTTGCTTCCTCCGCCGCCGTTTTGGCGGTTTCCGCGTTTGTTTTCTCGACTACTGCTTTCGCTTCCGCATTCTTTGCGTTTATTGTTTCGGATTCTGCAAGTTTTGTCTGTTCCTCCGCAATTCTTGTTTTGTTTAATGCAATTTCGGTTTGAGCTGCTTCGCCTTTCCATTTCCACATTGCAAAACCAGCTAGTCCAGTCGCAATACAAAGGAAAGCAAGTACGGCAACGGCGAAGGTTTTCATCAGAGCCTTGAATCTCGATTCCCGTTGCTGGACGACATGCTTAGCTTTTACGGCTTTATCGTATATTTTGGCTTCTTCTTTTTCATTGCGATCGAGAGTTTGAACTGCTAAGTCATAGTCACCCTTGTCGAACGCGCATTGACCGTAGGCTAGCCTGGCCTTTTGCAAACCTAGCTCTGCGGGCTTATTGCCATCCCACAATTCGATCGCCTCGCGAAATCCAAAAACGGCACGCGTGAAACGATCGTAGTCCTTCGACACAGCAGCCGCTTCGGCTAGATCCTCAGAACGATTGGCTAACGCAATACTCTCAGCGTGCCGCGTAACCTCTTGTAGCGCTTCTTGCATTTCCTCGACGGTTGCATAGCGATTGCTTGGTTCGGTGGCCATCGCGCGATAGGAGATAACGAGCAGTGGATCGTCCTTGTCGGTAGGTGTGATCTCGTTTCGTGTGGCGGCTTTCAATCGATCCATGGAGGTCCGACCAATGTGTGGTGGCCCGCCAGTGACGATTTGAAATAGGATGCCACCCAACAAATAGATGTCGCTTGGCTTTCCGATTTTGCTTCGTTGATTGAGCGCCATTTCCGGAGCCATAAAATCCGGCGTTCCACCAAACGGGCCTGGTTTTTTCTTTGCCTGATCAACAGCCAATCCCCAGTCGGTCACATAGACTTCACCAAACGTACCGAGCATGACGTTGGCCGGCTTCAAATCTCGGTGGATTACTCCCTTGGAATGAGCGAAAGCCACGGCGTCTACCATCTTGGAAAATATCTCAAGGTTTTCTTCTCGCGAATTTCCCTTGATAACGGCTTGCCATTCGGTTCCGTCAATCAACTTCATTGAATAGAAAATCACTCCATCAGCTGTTTGCCCGAGTTCATAGATCGGGGGAATATTTGGGTGATCAAGGCCCGCCGTGATCTCTGCTTCGTAGAAGAACTGCTTGCGAGTGGTTTCGTCCGCCCGTTTTTCTGCCCTGATGGTTTTGATCGCAACAGTTCGATTCACTGCCGTTTGATTAGCCGAGAAAACAATCCCCATTCCACCATCGCCGAGTTTGATCTTGATCACATAGTCAGCGCCTTCCGTTTCCTCCACGTTCGCATCAATGATCTTGCGGGTGGATACTCGTCGAAAAACGGAGTCAGATGCTTCTGCGCGCTCGTGCCTCAAGGACTGATGCGAGTCTTTACCAGACGACCCGATGGCCTCTTCCCATACGCGTTTCAGTTGTCCCGATGAACCGGTGCCGGTCTTTCCCATCGCTCTGCTTAGATCACTTTCGCTATAAACAAAAGTGCCAGAATCCATCGTTGGTCCAGGATCGTTGTCCTCCGACGGCAAGTCCAAAGTCTTATGTTCGTCCGACTCGTGTTTCTCGCTTGACGCTGCCATAACTTCTGACTGCGCTGTCTCCTTCGCAGGGGCTGCTTCGCCCGTAGAAACTGGCTCGACCGATTGGTTCAGCGTTGCGAACGCATCGCTTTCGTCCGATGGCTTGGAGGTCGGAGGATGTTCGGCTGCTTGCAGATCGAGGTATTGGCCAGCGTCCAGAGTGCCGGATGGCTTCTCCTCGGTTTTAAGTCTAGCGCCGCACTTGCGACATTTGGAATCACTCGGCTTAACTTTGCTTTTGCATTTTGGGCAAACGCTCATTGTTCTTCTCCACTAAACTCACAAACTAGGTTGATCTAATTTACAAATGATTCTAAACGGTTATTCGCTAAGTCTTGAACGCAATCTTCGATTGCGTCGATCGCGACTGCTGAATCCAATCGAGTCGATATCGTTAATCACGTCGCTAGTCGACGATGTTCCTGTCTTGGACGTCTCACGTACGATCCAGAGCGACCCAAACAGCAGCCCTACCGAGGCAAATCGAGAAC
Organism: Pirellula sp.; assembly: GCA_031361585.1. Taxonomy (GTDB): domain Bacteria; phylum Planctomycetota; class Planctomycetia; order Pirellulales; family Pirellulaceae; genus JBKCUI01. The sequence goes on from JANLRK010000826.1 coordinate 19,804, forward strand.
CACCTTTCAACTCGGATGAATCGTAGGGAATTGGAGCTGAATCTGCCGACGCAACCCATGCCTCGTCACCGTTTTGGGTGCCTGGAGAAAGGTAAGCCGAGCTATCTTTCGGCAACTGCTTTGGAATTATCAAATCGTCTTCGTCTTCGTCTTCGTCCTTGAGCTTATCTACCGCCTCATCCTTGCTAGGCACAAGTGGTGGCTCATCGGAGTTTTGCGGAATCTGTTCTTCCCAATCGCGAACAGGGAACACTTCGAGCACGGATTCTTTACCGTCAAAATCCTTTTCGACAATAGCATACGCTCCGCTACGCGCTTGGGGATTTTGAAGCAATTCTGATTTCTTAGCGTCGATTTGCTGTGGCGTCGGAGTTCCGCCATCCGGTGTCTTGATTTCGATGCCGCTCTTTTTGAATTCTTCCTCTTCAATGGATTTGCGTACGCTGGCATCGTCTGGTAGTTCCTTGTAACTTGGCTGCCCATCACCATTCTCGTCGGTGTAGCCTACGCGATAAATCGTAACTACCTTGGCCTTGTCCACGGTCACTGGGAGCTCGACATCGTGCGATTGAACGGTGATTGGATTTACGAGTTCGACGGGCAATAGGAAAGTACCAGGAACAAGTGTCTTGGCCATCGGCAAGTCTGGCGGCACGGCTCCAACGGAAACACCTCTCGAGAAAACGTTCAGGATTGGCTTGTATTCAAACGTCAGATCCTTGACCTCAGGCCCGTTAACCTTTGAGGCATTCTCAAAGACGAAAAAATCCGACGATCTTCGAATGATGGCGTTGGTTGGTAGTTGTGGGTTGGCTGTTAAAAACTCCCTTGTAAAAGCTCCATTCGGCGCTGGCAAATTCTCTAAACTCCGGACAAAAACTCCAGCACTTGTGTCGTTTGAACTCGGAAATCCCCTGATTGTTGGATCACTAAACAGTTGCGTTTTTCCGTCCGCATACCCGATGATGATTTGGAAGCCCGCTTCATTTGCAGTACCGAACTGCAACGCAACACGTTGATTTACTCTCGTGTCAAACTTCTCGGCGGCAATCTGTGTTGCCGGGATAACGAATTGCGTTGAGGTCATGAGAAAACTATCCGGCTCAATTCCTTGTCCGCCGTCGAAGAATCTCGCATCAACGTAAGTTACATCGCCAGTAGCTCGGTCAAACGAAATTTTCTCAATCACCTGCGTGAAGGGTGCTCCGCCCATCACTTGTGTTTCTAGTCTGCCAGTGGTGAGAGAGAAATTGCCACCCGCGACAAGAACAATTCCACCCTCGTCTTTGGTGGAGCTTATGGTAACAACTGGACCTGCAATATTCAAATTGGCGGTGCCCGAAGTCTCGATATAGACGTTGGGATTGGCACTCGTGCCTGCCATTACTCCCAAAACTTGAAGGTCCTTTTGGTTCTTTAAGAACAAAGAATACCCATCCCCCTCATATTTGTGTTCAAACTGGAACTGTGAAGCGGAAAGGGATGGGGGTAAGCTCCTCAACGGGTCAAGATTCTTTAGGAATGCATCGCTTTGGAGCGAGGCATCGTGGTTAACAACTTGTAGTGTTGTTCCAAGCTTATTCAGTGTTTCATTCGTGCCAACTCTTGCGACCATACTGTCCACTACGGTATTGCCAAGATGAACATACTTGCCCGCATCAAGTGTTAGCTTCGCTCCCTCGACTCTAGACGTATTGTCTCCTTCGTCAACCCAACCTTGAAATGCCCTGAGCGTAATATCTGACTTTGCTTCAACAATACCACCCACGCCAAGTTTTACTGCCCGAATCGCGTAGCCATCCGCGTTACCGTCTTTGAGCGTTATATCACCTCGCAAACTTGTTAGAGAAATCGGGCTAGCATTCAATGTCATTGCACTGGAATTCGTCGTCACGAGGTCAGACTGACTTAAATCGGTTCTATCGGTTCGGGTCGAATTGAAACGAACTTCCATGACGGAAATAGCGCCGGTTGCATCGACTGTCAACGAATCGAATTCCTGGATGAAGATTCCATCTGCGCTGCGACCAGACAACGTATTGACCGCGGTGTCGATCGCATTGCTTAGTTGGCCAATCGTGCCCGCTTGGTTGCTCGGGTTAGTAATTGCGTCATCCGCAACCATGCGCAACGCATCGGCTCGGACGTTAACGGCCGCAACGAGCGCGGCATTGGCCAGCGTAAAATTGCTAGTCAAATTGCCTGAGAGTGTGACCACATTGCCTGCGATAGCGGTTACCGTGAACAACTCGCTGGCCGTCCCGGTCGCTTGCAAAAAGATCTCATCTCCGATTGCTAGTCCAGTTGCATTAACGAGCGTTACTTGGTTTTGCCCAGATAGGGCGATTGCTGAGAGAAAGCTTACCCCGTTGTTGTCGAGGATCGATCTTTCGGCTAGCAAACTAACGTCGCCTGTACCAGCGTTGATGTACGACAGGAGGATATCACCCTGGTTGTCCGCCACAACACGGACGTTTCCGCCACCGGTTCGTACCGAAGTACCCGACTGCATGTCCACTCCGCTGATGGCGTCGACGGTATTATTAGTAGCTCGCAGATAGACCGAACCCGCACCACTCGTGGATATGTTGGAATTGAGGTCGATGTCATCCGATGCGATCAAGCTGATGTGCCCAGTACTGGAGCGAACGACGGCGTTGGCGATGATGTCGCCATTGGCTGCTTGCGTTTGCAACAGGACGTCTCCCGTGCCGTTGGCCTGAATCCCAAACGCTACGTCCAAACCTGGATTGACTACGATATTGCCAGTCGCGCTCTGCAATTTGATCGGACCATCGTTCGTCGTCCTCAAATCCTCGAGACTGGCATCGGTGACGACTGATCTCGTCGAATTGAAGTTTACTTGCTCGGTACTGATAGAGCCGGTGTTATCGATTGTGACTCCATCCAACTCATGGACATAGATGCCTGTTGCACTACGGGCCGCTAGGATGACTACTTGAGTATCGATCGAGTTGATATTGATGTCTGGGGTTCCGTTCAAAATATCTGAGCCACCGATCATTCCAGTCGAGGCCACCATCCTCAAGATATTCGCTTGAACATTCAGTGCTGCTCCGTTGTTGTCCAGAATCGAGCGATCTGCCAACAGGCTAACGTTGTGATTGGGAGCACTGATGCGGCTCAACAAGATATCGCCGTTGCGAGCTTCGATGCGTACATTGCCTTCGTTCGGGTTGAGGCCGCCGGCTGTTGTTATGCTCGTTCCGGCAGCCATGTCCGCACCGCTGATCGCGTCGACTGTACTATTCGTAGCTCGCAGGAAAACTGTGCCAGCACCACTGGTGGCAATATTCGCATTGAGGTCGATGTCATCCCCTGAAACCATGCTGACGTGACCAGTGCCAGAGCGAATTGCTGCGTTGACGATGATGTCGCCATTGGCTGCTTGTGTTTGCAATACGACGTCGCCGGTTCCGTTGGCTTGAATTCCAAACGCAGCGTCAGAACCTGGATTGACTACGATATTGCCAGTCGCGCTCTGCAATTTGATCGGACCATTGTTCGTCGTTGTCAAATCTTCTAAACTCGCATCGGTAACAACTGTTCGCGTCGAATTGAAGTTCACTTGCTCGGTACTGATCGAGCCGGTGTTATCGATCGTGACTCCATCCAACTCATGGACATAGATTCCCGTTGCGCTACGTGCCGCTAGGATCGCTACTTGAGTATCGATTGCATTG
>JANLRK010000004.1:0-4500 GCA_031361585.1 Pirellula sp.
CCAATTCAGCGGTCTCCTTGATCTTGGCATCGAAGCCAGCGGGCTTGCCCTTTTCGCATTCCTTCATCAACGTCGAAGCAAGCGAATGGATTTCTTTGTAAGTCTTCAAATGCTCTCCAGTCGGTTATCGGTAGATGGTAATTCGCCAGGTCCACAACCTACCGTCGAGCACAACAGAAATCCCAAACCAAGAAATAACGTGTATCTCGCTGTAAGCCCAAGAAATTGTTGAAGCTGGTTCAAGTTGTCGACCCTAGAATCGCCCGGTGTGATTGCGGGCTCCCAATCCGATTGAGCCCCTCTTAAAGCGCCCGCTGACATCCGTGATATAAGTGTTATCCGTGGTTGAAAAAGATCATGAAAGTGGTTAGCCATAATGGCGCAAGCGTCAGTCGGCTTTGAAAACAACAATATCCTCCTCAAGCAACAATTCCTCGAGTCCGCCCACAATCCAATCAACGGCAGCACCATCGAAACCTGATTTCTGCAATCGAATGCAAAGCAGCGCCGTTTCCGAATCAACTTCATCAAACTCCGCTAGCTTGAACACGACCGTCACTGCATCATGGGCTATACGATCCTCTCGATCTAAGACTACCCAAAGGCGATCGCGAACCAGCACTCGGTTGCCGACTCTCATTGGAAACAATCGAGAGTGTCCGGGCGTGAACCGAATGCGGTCCGCGAACCACCAGTTGTGAATCGTTGATAGGATCTCGCTAATCATGCTGTCAGGTTTTCGGCGAATTGACTTGTGTCTTGAGACTTTCTAGCTCCATCGATAATGATCGTTCGCGTTCCTGCGATTCAAATTTGCGTTCGAGCTCAGAAGCTTCAAGATCCTTGCCATCCATGCGATCCCAAGCTTCAACAATCGACTCCTGTCGCTCCACTTTTTGCTCAAGTCGGCTGAATTGAGCAAATGCAGATTGACTGCCCGCTCGGTCAATTGCGCCGTTGATCTTCTGAGTTGAATTGGCTCGAGCCATACGTGCAGTCAAAAGCGTCTTCTTTTGTCTTGCTTGTCGGATCTTGTCTTCAAGGTCTCGAACTGCGTTCTGAAGTTTGGTAACTTCAGACAACTGCGTGGCGTGCTGGGACGAGTATTGCTCAAATCGTTCCGAGATGATCAGCTTTTGGTTCAATGCCGACTTCGCACTGGCTTCGTCGCCGCGTTTCATCGCTGCTAGAGCGCGCTCGCCCCATTTTTGCAATTCAACGTGCTCTCGCTCAGCCCGCTTCCGCATTTGGATTTCGTCCGCGATGGCTTCTGCTACGCTTGAGCGCACTCCGCAAAGCTCCTCATCCATGTCAAGGATGAGTTGATAGAGCATTCGCTCAGGATCCTCCACTTTTTCGCGAAGGGACGTTATGCTTGAACGCATCACTAGAGAAAACTGGGATAACCAAGTCATGATACTGTAACCTTTCAAAATCAGGATTGAACACTAGACACAAAAACAGTTGCTTCATTGCGAGGGTGGCGCGATAGCGCCAAATCGCATCCTCACTAGTTCCAAGTTGCTAGCTCTGCGGAAATCATCCGTATCTTGGCCAAGACATTCTCACGGTGGTTTTCGCAGATCGCGGCCAAAGCGATGACTGCTCCACCCAAGCCGACGCCAGCTACCCAAAGCAGTGTAGGATTATCATTGGTGGATTGAATGATCATCCCGCAAATGTCAGCGAGTAAGAACGCGGTTCCGGTATACATCAAGACCCGTATCCGTAGTCCAATCGCTAGCAGAATGACCAATACGCAAAGAACCATGAGCGAGAATAGATGCAGCCAGCAGGAGCCAAGGATCCCGAAGACCGGCGATACCAAAATGATCAACGCTCCCACATAGCGAATTGGATCGTGCGACTTACTTGGTAGCTCCTTTTTTAACAGCTCGACAATCCAAAGGATAGAGAGCCCGATCGGCACGCAATAGAATTGGGGATCAGTGATGCCATTCGTCAGCCAAATGAGTGTCAATCCAATGTTTAGAATTACTGCCGACAATACAACATAGCGTCTCTTTTCACTATTTATCCCGTGGAAGAAATAGATGGCGGCCGCAAATAGCAATGCAACATAGTTGCTCGACTGCCATGAGGGGGTGGCAATCAACCGATGAATAGGAAGGGCTGCGGATACCTCGTGGATCACTGCTAAAGCCGCAACCAATCCAGGTACAATCAACCCAATCATTGTCAACGGATTTGTGAAACAGCCGTATCGAGCGTGATCTTGAACAACCTTGGACAACCACAAACTGACAGCGGCAACCAGGACGAGAGCAAGTTGACTCAGTCCCGTCCCAAACTCGATCCATCCTTGATCCCATCCCCAAACACCGATCAGCCCGATGGTAGCTAAGCATGCCCAAGCGTGTGTTAAACGTTGCGATCTAATGGCGGCCAAAAACTCACTCGCGATCACGATCAAAATTCCGAGCAATACAAGCGATTGTCCTAAACAGGAAACGAGCGGCCCCATGCAAAGCAAAACAAATAGAATCGTCGCAAGCAGCCTTAAGTTCGTGCTCCACCATTCTGCTCCCATGAAGCTGATCTTGCGAAAGGCCATGTCGGAAACAAGAATGCTAAGTGCTATGGCGGGAAACAAGGCAGCCCCAATGGTCATCATTTCTGTCAACGAGTAGTTTTGAATGACCCAGCCCTCGGCACCCGCAAGGGTCGCTATCAGTAGCAGGGCATGAACGTTGCATAGTATTGCCAAGAACATCTTTTCGCCGCGGATGGTAATGCCCCCTTTCGCAATCAAAAGAGTTGCTACCGAGATCGCCACGGCAATACGGATTGGAACTGACAGATAGACGAACCCAACGAGTGCGATTGCACTCAACCAAATTCGACAAATGACGCACGCGATTCCAAATTGCTTTCTTGCCGTAAAATGAAAGATCATGCAAAGTAATGATGCGATGCATACCCAAATGACGGGCGCCCAAACTTGGGATAGCATGTTCGGCCAATTCGCTACAAGGACCGCGGCCGTGTAAACTGGCGCTAGGACTGCCAGCCCACTTGCCGCCCATCGACTTCGAAGAAGCAATAAACTCGCTGCCAGCCATCCCATGGCAACTGTTTGCGCCATTTGCGTCGCTCCCGAATCACTCCAAAAGACATTTACCTGTAAAATGTGAGGCACATACAAAATCAATCCCAATGCGACGGTTGCGAACGTCCCCGTGTCACTGATTGCGATGATGTGGCATCGAAACCAGCGAACAAGGCGTTGCTTCCATTGGACCGGCGGCGCTTCGCATGACAGGACAAACAGGTTCTGCAAATCCAGACCAAATGAGCGACGTAGTTCGAAGAGGTTAGTTATCTCCGTCGTGGACCATTGAATCAGCACTAGTCCAGCTATGGAAACGCTAGCAGCAATCATCGCGGCTGCGTCGGCAATCTCAGCCCAGGACCAGCCAAGTTGGTTGGCATAGCTGACCGCACTCATCGCCGGTAACAGCGTGGTCGCGAACGCCACAAGGTAATGTTGTGTGCGAAAGGTAACGAGTGACAATGCGGCTAGCAACAAAACGTCAATACTTAGGCTGCTCGCGTCGGCGATATTTGCACTAGTCATCGTAAGGCAAGCTAAGCGCAAGCAAGCCAAGACTCCCACCATGAACAAACCCAAGAGGTTGGCGACTGCGATTGGACGATTGGAGTGATCGAAGAACGGAAGACCGTGACAAGACTCCGGTAAAGGAATCGCTTCGATAACCGAATCCACAAGCCTGGAGCTATAGAATGCGATGCCCACGACGAGCAGGCTTAGTATCACGCAGTTGATGGAGAGCGAAGCTCCAACCATGGCATTCACAAATGGTACCCAGCTTCCTGCACACAGAATAATCGCCCCGAGCGATCCGAGCATGTAGCGGCGATCTTGAAAGGCGATGGCATACGCTGCAAAGCTAACGACATTGATCGCCGCGACAACAAACACCGCTTTCTCGTTGAACAGAGAACTACACCATAGAAGCGTGGTTACGCCCGTGACGTACATTTGAATGGGAGTGCTAATGTCCGTTCGACGAACCCTCGCAAGAGTGCGACTCGCGACAGTCAACAGAGCCAAAAGAGGCAAGTAGGTAATCCCATAGAAGGCGATTGGAAGTTTTTCCTCGCGGACGGCTGATGCGGCCCCCGCTTTTAGCAGGTTGATCCATTCGACTATCAGAGTCGGTGCGCATTGATATGCAATGGTGACCAGTACCAAAGCCAGCGCGGTGAATGCCCAGTGCCGAGTGTCGTATGCGACGACAAAGAGCAACACCGATGCTACTATGGCCGTGGGTACGACTGCGTAGGTGGTAGTCCCAACAAAGTGAAAACCCCAAAAGGAAATACTCACACCGACGAAGGCCAGTAGGACGCCGACGAACAAGGGCAACGCTATGCTCCATGGCAATGGCCGAACCAAGTCCCCCGTGCGTTCTCGAAACACTGTGGCAATGCTTCTCGTCGTCGCAAGCACAGTTG
>JANLRK010000007.1:0-1763 GCA_031361585.1 Pirellula sp.
CCCGAGGCCCAATTGGATCGCTTCATGTTCAAAGCGATGGTGTCCTATCCGAGCGAACCCGAGGAGGCGCGTATCCTGGAATTGCATTCGCAGCAGATCGATTTTTCAACAATTTTGAAGGACCAAGTGAAGCAGGTAACGAATGCCGAACAGATTTCCAACATAATTAAGATGAACGGACAGGTTCGGATAGAGCCTAAGCTGCTGGCGTACATCAACAAGATAGTTAGGCTAACGCGTTCATGGCCAACCTTTCACATGGGAGCTTCCCCGCGCGCTGGGTTGGCTCTGGTCCAAGGGGCACGGACGATCGCTGCTTTTCGTGGCCGGGATTTTACCGTCCCGGACGACGTGGTGGAGATTGCACTGCCGGCGCTTAGGCACCGCGTCATCATGTCCGCCGAAGCCGAAGTAGAGGGACTAAAAATCGATCAGGAATTAACATCGCTCCTTCGAAGTATTGAAGTGCCCCGAAACTAACTATGTCCATTTACGACACGATTGGGACTTATCTTTTTTGGGCTCCATGGCTTGGGCTCGCAGCGCTGATCTCGCCATTGCTAATCGTCGCCTGGGGCTGGCGCATCTTTCCTACAGAACGATGGCTTTGGTTGCTGCTGCCATTGTGCGCGTCTACGTTACTCATTTTGATCTCGCCACTTTTTATCTATTTCATTGTCGTTTTTGATCTGATTGCATTGTCTATCGTGGTGATGGATCTGCTCACCATTAAGGGACCCAACGGCTTGTCCGTCGAACGTCAAACGCTCAAGAGTGCATCGCTAGGGGGCGCGCACGACGTAAAATTGTGCCTCGACAATCGAAGCGATCGAATGCAACGGCTCGACATACGAGACGATTTGCCACCTGGATTGACGTCTATTCCGGAAGTGCATTCGGTCGTGCTTGCGCCTGGAAAACGGATCGAGGTTGATTATCAGATCCGTCCCCTGCGGCGAGGCGCGTTTCAATTCGAATCCGTGTATTTTAAACTCAAGAGCCTCCTTGGGCTTTGGGAAAGGCAGGTCATACGCGAATGCCCCGGCGAACTGCTGGTCTATCCAGACATGAAGCAATTGGCGGAATACGCACATCTCGCCCGTACGAATCGACTCAGTCTGATCGGTGTTCGCAAGACTCGAAAAGCAGGCCAGGACAACAATTTTGAGCGACTTCGCGATTACACTCAGGACGACAACTACAAACACATCGATTGGCGATCGACAGCTCGCCGAAACAAGCTTACCGTTAAACAGTTTCAGACCGATCAAAGCCAGCGGATCGTATTTATGCTGGACTGTGGCCGGCTCATGACGAACGAGTATCGTGGGCTAAGCCTTTTGGATTATGCTCTCAATTCTATCTTGATGTTGAGCTATGTTGCATTGCATCAAGGTGATTCCGTTGGCATGTTGTGCTTCTCAGACAAAATCGAATCGTACGTCCCGGTCCGCGGCGGCACAGCTCAAATGAATCGACTATTGCACGCCGGCTTCGACCGATTTCCAAGCCTCAAGCAGACTAGCTACGACGAGGCGTTCATGTATTTTTCCAAGAATTGCCGTCGACGTTCACTCGTAGTACTCGTAACCAACGTCATTGATGACGTTTCCGCAGCTCAGATCACTGGATATTTGAACACACTACGTGGAAAGCACTTGCCTTTACTCGCGCTACTTAGGGACCGTGCCGTCTTTGACTACGCGGACAACCCGAGCATGGAGGAAAGTGTACTGTACCGAAGTGCTGCTGCCGCACAGTTG
>JANLRK010000008.1:0-15471 GCA_031361585.1 Pirellula sp.
CGATTTCGAAGAAGAACTGGACGACGAGTACGAAATCGAACCTGCCGACGACGGTTTGGTTTCCGATCCAGATGCTGATCTTGGAAACGGCGAGATTCTCGACGAAGACGAAGAAATCGGCCCTGATGCCGACGCAATCGAATAGTTGCTTGAGCCCCGAGTACCGTTGCGGATGCTGCCAGCATCCGAACCGACGCTAGCAGCGTCGGCCACGATTGGTCGTACCCGAAACAGTGCGAAAAGTCTATGATTTGCTTACACGGAGCCGCCATTTCGCTCGTCGCGGATCGAGAATCCGCGGTTTGCCCAACCTTTTCATCCGACCCCGATCCCAGGTCATGTTCCAAGCTGTTAAGACCGATATCAAATTTCCTAAACTCGAAGACGAAACCCTCGCTTTTTGGAAACAAAATCGCATCTACGAAAAGTCGTTGGAGCACAGAAGAGATGCTCCTGCCTTCGTCTTCTTCGAAGGGCCACCGACCGCCAATGGTATGCCGCACCCTGGCCACTGCCTGACGAGAGCCATCAAGGATCTCTTTCCTCGCTACCGAACCATGCGTGGCTATCGCTGCGAGCGCAAAGCCGGTTGGGATACGCATGGCCTCCCCGTCGAAGTCGAAGTATGCAAGGAACTAGGCATCCACAGCAAAGAAGAAATCGAAGCGTACGGCATTGAAGCCTTCATCCAACGTTGTCAACAAAGTGTTTGGCGATACATGCAAGAATGGGAGCGGATGACCGAACGCCTCGGCTTTTGGATCGATCTATCCCAAGCTTACGTGACCTACCATCAAAGCTACATCGAAAGCGTTTGGTGGTCGCTCAAGAACTTCTTCGATCGTGGACTACTATACCGTGGTCACAAGATCGTATGGTGGTGGGCTCAAGGTGGCACAGCCCTCAGCGCCGGTGAAGTTGGGCAAGGCTATCGCGAAGTCGCAGACCCCAGTGTCTACGTTCGATTTCCACTCGAGGGACAGGAGAACACGTCCCTCGTCGTTTGGACCACGACTCCCTGGACGCTGCCAAGCAACCAATTCGCAGCCGTCCATTCAAAACTCGACTACGCTTACTGCACCGATAGCGACACCGGCGAAACGATCGTGGTTGCCAGCTCGCTGGTAGCATCGCTTGCCGAGAAGACCAAGCGAACGCTGACCGTTCAAAAGACCGTAAAGGGGTCAGGTCTCATTGATTTGAAATACATCCCACCCTTTCCTTACTACTATGATCAACAATCAAAAGATCAAGCCGAACTCAAAAGCGGTGGTAACCAAAGGCCCTCATGGCGTGTGGTCGAAGCGAGCTTTGTAACTATTGATTCAGGCACAGGCCTGGTTCATATGGCTCCTCCGTTTGGTGAGGCGGACTATGAAGTGCTCGTAAGTGAGAAGGCTCGTTTCGTTTCGGCGGAACAGCTGCCGCTGCTCTGTGCAGTTGCGCCCAATGGACGATTCACCGGAGAGGCCCCCGAATACGAAGGGACCTGGGTCAAAGATGCCGACAAACCGATCACGCGCCGACTGCGCGATGAAGGCAAGCTCTGGCATCAAGAACAATACTTGCACGACTACCCTTTCTGTTGGCGCGCAAGCGAAGACCCACTCATTCAATATCCACGTGAAAGTTGGTTCATCCGAACGACCAAGTTTCGCGATGCCATGCTTGAGAACAACAAGAGGATCGGCTGGTTGCCCGAACACATCGGCACAGGACGCTTCGGCAATTTCCTCGAGTCGAACGTCGACTGGGCTCTATCGCGAGAACGCTATTGGGGAACGCCACTTCCAATTTGGGTTTGCGAACAATCGGGCCAAATGGAAGCCATCGGCAGCTACGACGAGTTGCTTGCCAAGCCTGGCGTAACGGGCGCGGAGGTTTGGCTACAAGCCAAAGCCAAGAACCCCGAATTGGTCGACGACCTTCGGGTGCATAAACCTTATATCGACGCCGTTCATTACGACTCTCCGTTTGAAGCGGGCTCTCGTATGCGCCGGGTCACCGAGGTCATCGATTGTTGGTACGACAGCGGCGCTATGCCATTTGCCCAATGGGGCTACCCGCATCAGAACGTGGAGTCGTTCAAGGACCAATTCCCAGCCGACTTCATCAGCGAAGCACTCGACCAAACTCGCGGTTGGTTTTACAGCCAACTTGCCATCAGCACGATGCTCTTCGACCAGAAAGAGATCGCCTACCCGCATCCGTTTAAGAACTGCATCGTGCTCGGTCTGATGATGGCCGAATGGTACGAGAGCAAGGACGGCAAGCAACGCTTCCTGACCGAAGAAGAAGCGCGTGATGCCTTGGGTAGCGATTTTGTCGTCAAGACAGGCAAGATGTCAAAACAACTTCGCAACTATCGCAGCCCGCAAGAGATCTTCGACAAGTACGGAGCCGATGCATTGCGATGGTACTTGTTCGCCAATCAGCCACCATGGAATTCGATCCTTTATAGCGAACGCGCGATCAAGGATAGCATCCCGGAATTCATGTTGCGGCTTTGGAACGTCTTCAGTTTCTTTACGATCTATGCAGAAATCGACGGCTTCAAAGGCCCCTCCGATATCCATGTGCCTTTGGATCAAATGAACTCTGCGGAATTTGCCAAGTCACCTACCTATCGCCCTATCGAACAACGCAGTGAGCTCGATCGATGGATGATGAGCGAACTGGCTGCCGCTTGCAAGGACGTGGTCGAGCGAATGGACAAATACGATAGCTATGGCGCTTGTCAAACGCTCAATGCGTTGGTCGATGCGTTAAGCAATTGGTACGTTCGCCGTAGCCGATCACGCTATTGGGCCGCCGACAAACAGGCACTTGAAAAGCTAGACGCCTATTGGACGCTTTACGAAAGCCTTGTCGTTATTGCCAAGTTAATCGCACCGTTTACTCCCTTCGTTGCCGAAGTGCTTTGGCGACATCTCAAAGGGGAGCTAGCAGGCGTTCGCGAGAGCGTACACCTTTGCGACTACCCGGATGGTGGCTTTGCGTCTACCGACCCGATACTGAATCAACGCATGAACTTACTACGAGAAATTGCATCGCTAGGGCGATCCGCTCGAATGGAAGCAAAACTAAAAGTGCGACAAACGCTTAGCCGTGTAGAAGTGACCTTGGCAGACGAATTGCACATCGATTGGTTAAAGAAGCATGACGATATTGTTCGCGCCGAAATCAATGTCCAAGAGATCCACTACGCCAGCGGTGCAAGTCCTTTCGTCGAGTACTCAGTCCAACCCAACTTCCGCAAGCTAGGGCCACGCGTCGGGCCAATGCTCCCCAAACTCAAGCAAGCCCTTGCAGCCGCGTCCGGTGCCCGGTTGTTGGAGCAAATGACCTTGCATGGAAAAATCACGTTGAACATTGATGGCAAGAGCGTCGAACTGGACAACGAGGACATTCAAGTTCGCATGAACGCCAAAGCCGGATGGGCAGCGTCGCAGGGCAAGAGTTGTGTTGTTGCTCTCAATACGGAATTGACCGATGAATTGATCCGCGATGGGATTGCCAACGACGCCATTCGATTGATCCAAGACATGCGCAAGAAGCGTCAATGCGATTTTGCCGACCGAATCGAAGTAGTTTTGCAAAGTCCCGAGAGTCTGATTCAAGAAGCGATTCAAGAGAACCGTGAGCATATCTGTGCAGAGACGCTTGCGGTACGCCTCACCATGGATTCATCGTCAACCGGGGTAGAGCTCGAAGCGGTCGAGTTAGCCGACTTTTCGGTCCAACTCGGCCTAAAAGTTGTCCGTGCCTAAACATTCCTATCAAATCGTTTGCTCTTCATAACCCGATCAATCTCCCTCCCAGCATCCGCCTTCTTCAATGTCTCACGTTTGTCATGAAGTTTCTTGCCTTTGCAAAGTGCGATAACGCATTTGGCTTTACCACGCTCCGCAAAATAAACACGCAGTGGAACCATAGTGAGACCACGTTCCTTCGATCGACCTACAAATCGCAACAACTCGTGTTTGTTCAAAAGCAGCTTGCGAACGCGCTTCGTCGGATGGTTCCAAATGGAAGCTTGTCGATACTCTTCGATCTCGCATCCGACCAACCACAGTTCACCATCCTTGATGCGAGCGTAAGCTTCGTCGATCGAGCATTTTCCGTTGCGAAGACTTTTCACTTCGCTTCCGTGTAGTACGATCCCGCATTCGATGGAATCCAGGATCTCGTATTGATGCTTGGCTTTCCGATTGTCGGTCACCATCTTATGTGTCGGAACACTAGCCTTGGCCGGCACGGACTTTGTGTCCTTGGCTTTTGGCTTGGTAGGCTTTGGCTTGGTGTTCGCTGCCGTAGGTTGAGCTTTTTTCTTGTTCAATGTTTACCTGCTCACGTTTACTTTTTGCGAAGGGATCTCAAAAACAGCAAATGTATCGTTGAGCTCATTTTGGGATGGATACAAGATTGGAAGCAGAGGCGGAATCTGTTTCGCCACGCGGCGGTCCAGCAAAACATAACGGATGCCATACTTGCTTTGCAACTCCCAAAGTTTTTCGGTCGTCCAGGGTTGCAGGATCTTTTCTTTGTCGAATTGGTACGCGTCAGCAAGTCGTTGACTCCATTCGACCAACGCTTCGGCGTTCTGAGGAGCATCTTTCCAGCACGCCAGTTCAGGGCGGCCTGTATGCCATTTGAAGGACTGTTGACGACGCGGCGTTAGCCAAAGCGATTCAGGGTCCGAATTCGCTCGAATCCATGCGCAAGCACGAAGCCAATCCTGATACTGTTTCAATTGAACTGCCTCGGAGTCTGATTTGGCCACAAAGTGTGCTTTGTCACCAGCTGGAATGGCTTCGTTCCAATTCGCCTCGAATCGATATCCGAGCAGTATTAGTCCAGGAACAAGTGCACTCGTCACGGCAACACATCTCGCTCCAATGGGGTTTCGAGTAAACACCAATCGGCCATACGCAAACGAAACCACCAGACCGCCTAACATCATGGGCATCGCGACATCATTCCAACGGAACAAATAAAATCGAAGCAGCTTCGATGTAAGCTTTGGAAAAGCTTTGCCAAAAGCCAAATCCACCAAAAGCCCAAACATGGCAATGGCAAAACCAAATAGTCCCCATCCGATCACAAGCCGCAAGCCTCTCGGAAATCCCCTTGCCCCTGAGCCGCAGGCGCTAGCCGCGGGTATTGCTGAGCCGCAGGCGCTAGCCGCGGGTATTGCTGAGCCGCAGGCGCTAGCCGCGGGACTTTGCCATTTCGAACACATCGCGATCCAAATTGCAATGCATACACACACTAGCTGAATCCCAAAGTCTTGCCATCGAACCCAACTAAACCGCGTTGGGGCCAAATGATGACCGAGTCGAGTGTAGACTTGTTTTACAGCGCTTTCGCTCGCCAAAACCGGATCGGTCCCCCAATCGATGGCAATTGCTGGTATTGTTCCCGCGATAACTCCTATCAGGCAGAGTGCCCAACCCAATCGATGCATGGCTAACCATTCAACGCAGGCGTGTTCACCATTCGATTTCCGGTAGTCCACGAGGAATGAAACAGTGGCAACGCAAACAATCACCCAAATACCCGTTACCACGTGAAATGCCGCAGCGCAACCCAGCAGCGACCAAGCAAGAGTCCAGCGTTGCCGAATCGCTAGAGCTAGTCCGGCAAAAATCATTGCATATGCGATTCCTTTGGATTCGCAGCCGCCAACGACCCATTCCCCTGCCCAGTGCCCAAAGTGAAGCGCAGCCAGCCAAACCAACGCCCAGCAGCTTGCAACCAGTGTAGAACAGTTGTCCCAACTGTTTCCGTGCTGAATAGAAATGACATCGGCTTTACTCGAATCGCAATCCGACACAGGAACAGTTGGGACAACTGTTCTACTCTCGCCTGCAAACCAAAGTGACCGGCCCAGCATTGTCCAACCGATTGCCAAGAAAATCCAAGTCAAAAATCGGCCGGTCCATACCGCCCAAGCCATCGGTAGCAGCTGCGTCAAATAGCCAAAGCTAGCAAAAAACAGCCAGTGGGCGTCGCCTGACTCCAGGAATAAATCTCCTTTGCCAAAGTTTCCGTTCCAAAAGTGGGCCGCTTTGGTCCAGTAGTGCGGTTCGTTGATGGCCGGAACGGAGCTCCCAGCGTAGATAAAGAAGATGCAAAAAACGCAGAAAAAATCGACAAAAAAGGAATTCATCCAGCCTTGACTCGCGTCGAATCGCGAAACCTCCTTCGGGTTCTGGGCGTAGCGGATTGCGTTCATGTTTTGAAACAGAGGTTGATTTAGGGCTTGGTTATAGGTGCTATAGGTTAACTACAAAGTCACCGAAAAAGAGGAAAAGAATAACGATCAGGCCACAGACGGCTAGCAATACGGAAAATCTTCGGAAAATCTGCTTGACAGCACTTCGTTTTTCTTGACTGTCACGGAGTGGCACTTAGAGTTGAGTAGAACTGATTAAGCGTGTGGACAAAAGTTCGGCCAAATGAGTGTCAGCGTTGTAAAGCAGTTTTTGAAATCACAGGATCAGGAGATGGGTATTTTGCCCAAGGATCGCAGGAAGGGAAGTCATGTTAGTATTATCGAGAAAAAAGAACGAGAGTATTGTCATCAACAATGAGATCACGATTGTCGTGGTTGAGATTCGCGGGGACAAAGTCAGACTTGGCGTGGAAGCTCCCCGGGAAGTTCCGGTTCACCGTCGTGAAGTGTTCGATGCAATACAGCGAAATCTAGAATCGCAAGTAGCTGAGCAGCCCGAACACACCGACGAGTCGTAGTTGCAACATGGCGACTTAGAGGTTGATACCATGGCAATCCATGAATTGCGCTGGCGGTGCCAAGTCACTCTCGGCAAGAGTGACCTACTACGCCTTTTCGAAGCGAGATCGTAAGCAAGACTTGACAGAACCCCTGTCACTCGTACACTTTGTCACGCTTCCAAGATTGCCAGCAGCTATGCGGCCCCGTCGTCTAGAGGCCTAGGACACTGCCCTTTCACGGCGGTAACACGGGTTCGACTCCCGTCGGGGTCATATGTTTTTTGGGCGTAAAGCCCTGAATAGAATTAAACCCAGCTTCTTGCTGGGTTTTTTTGTGGAAGTGTGCACCGCGGCCGTAGGTCGCACCTGCCGGGTGCGACATCGATGGCGGCGGGCCCCTAGGGTGACCAAAACCCGTTTCCCGCCAGAGGATGTGTCCAAAAATTCACATTTTTCGCATATTCCTGTTTTTGCGCCGCGTCCTCCACTAACAATCGATACGGGCGCATTTAACCGCGCAACTAGGATGCAATCCGGAACGATGGATCCTTCGGTTTATTTTGCCCATTGACTACTTTCCCTTCCCATCTACCCTGGAGGCTATGGAAACCAGTTGGAGACAGTTCAATCAAACAGGATAATAGTTACGGCAAATGGCATCGGTTGTCGAAAACTCCAGTTCCCAAACCGAAGATATTCCGCTGGAAGTCGGCTTCGAGCGATATCGTCGACTTGATGTCGCCGATCGAAATGCTGCGGAATCGCTGAATGAATTCTGTCGAGCCAATTCGCGGTCCAACGCGACCGCCACCAGTCTTGCCAATAGATCATCTCTCCAGTCAATCTTAACGTCGTTGCCGCTGGCGTTGGCGGATTTCCTGTCATTGTACGCTTGCCTATTCATGACATCGGAGGTCGTTGCCAAGCTATTTCGAGTGGCGACGAACGAGGTGGAGAGCCAATCGGTCTTCTTCATATCGTTGGTCATCCTACCTATCGCCCATCTGGCTGGTTTGTATCCAGGCTTGGGGCTAGGCTCAGTCGTCGAGTTTCGGCAATTGGCTCGAAGTCTTTTTGCGGCATTGTTGGTCTATGCCGGAATCGGCTGGTTTTGCTTTGCCTCGATGTGGTTTTCGTATCTATTGGTTGCTGGTTTGGCGTTCACCATCGCCCTACCGACCACCATGTCGCTTCGTTTCTTTGCCAGAAACTTAGTCAAACGATGCTCTTGGTGGGGGGCGCCGATCTTGATCGTTGCCGATCCAAAGCGAGGTTTAGACTTGTTTCGGAGAATGCAGTGCGAGGTAGAACAAGGGTTTCGACCGGTTGGATTGCTCTTGGATCCCAATCAATATTGGGGGTTGGATCATACTGTCCAACAAAATGAAATGCCTGTATATGATATTCGTCATACCGACGAGACGGCATTGAAGTTAGGGGTCACGTGGGTCATCGTTTCACCCTGTGCTAACCGCGACGTGGCTCCTGTATTGGACCACACACTAGCAGCCGTTCCAAATAAAATCTTGTTGTCCTCGGGACAAGCGGACCTGAGTATTTGGGACCAGATGTTCTGCGTTGGCTCCTCAACAGGACTCCGGTTCGGTGGTGCACAGCCTAGTACGTTGCAGTTGGCGGCAAAGCGAGCGTTGGACCTCGTGATGACCACGCTATTCTTGATCGTTGGCGCCCCTGTTTTGGCTCTGTTTTGTTTGCTGGTTCGGCTAAGTTCACGCGGTCCGATTTTCTATTATCAGCGTCGTATCGGATATGGCGGACGCGAGTTCAAGGCTTGGAAATTTAGGTCGATGCAACAGAACGCCGACCAAGCATTAGATCGCTACCTAGCAAGCAATCCTGCCGCTCAGAAAGAGTGGGACGAGACGCACAAACTATCGAATGATCCGCGGGTAACAACGATTGGTCGATTTCTGCGAGCGACGAGCTTCGACGAGTTGCCTCAACTTTGGAACATATTGATTGGCGAGATGAGTTTGGTCGGACCGCGTCCAATTGTAGATTCTCCGACGTATGACGCGTCCTATGTCCATCAGTACCCTGAGGAATTCGAAGCGTACAAGACCGTGCGTCCCGGTCTAACTGGCTTGTGGCAGGTAAGATGTCGCAATAGTGGGGTTTACGAGCTTCGAATTTATTGGGATATGTACTACATTCGGAACTGGTGTATCTGGTTGGACATGTATCTGATCCTGCGAACGATCAAGACAGTCGTAATGCGCGAAGGATCATAGTAGGGTTAATAAGTCGCTCAGACGAAGCATCGATCGCGTGCCGGTCCGTATTTTCGTGGATTAGTAATAAGCAACGCGTTGGCGAGGAACCTGCCCAAGTTCTTTATCGACGCGTTGGTTTGTTAACGGGTAACGAGTGCTGTGTCCAACTTAGTTTTTTGGATTGAGCCGCAGGCGCTAGCCGCGATTTAGTCGCATATCGCAGCGATCGCGTGCAGCTCAGGCCAACCCGGCCAACCCCCAATTTAAAGTTGGACGAATCACCAGTACTAGTGCTCTGTCCAGATTAGGAATTGGGGTTGGTTTTGAAGTGGCATAGGCTTCCAGCCTGTGTATTGGTATGGAAACAAAGGCTGGAAGCCTATGCTACTTTTCGTCGTACCCAAAAATGTAATCTGGACGAAGCACGGGAATGCGATCCGTGAGTCTTGACATTCCATGTCGAGAATCACGGTAGACGTTTTTGTGCTAAATTGCATATTGTCCCGACGCCGCGCGACAATGGGTGCAATCGCAAAAGCAAAACGAGGGTGACCACGCCACAGGCTATGTCACCCACAGGAACGAAGTCCGCGCCGGGAGGCCGACACGGGCCGACACACTATCGATCGGCAAACCGCTTCCAGCGAATCCCGCAGGCTTTGGGTTCAGCAATGGAAGCATGCCGCTCTGCGGCTCCTGAGGATGAAACTAAATTCCTTTCGGCTGAAGGACCGGGTGCACTTGTTGGACATGCTCAGCGTTGGATTGATCGACGCAAGTTGGCTTCCCCAGTTACCATCCTTACACGCCGAGCGTCTGTAGCAGCTAATCGACAACCCGGATGGTTAAATACCCGAACCAAGAACCAAGAACTGGTCTCCGGTCTCCCACGCGACACTCAACACGCGACACCCGACACCCGATACCTGACACCCAAGAACCCCGAAAGTTACTAGTGCTTTGTCCAACTTAGGAATTAGGGTTCGGTTACGGGAGAGCGAGGCTCCTGCCGAGTTTTTTCAATATGGCTCAGCAGGAGCTTCGCCCTCCCGACCCAAAAATCTAATCTGGACAGAGCACTAGCAACTTAAAAAATGCCCGTCCCAAGGTACATTCCGCACTACACGATCGACGATTATTTCCAGTGGGAAGGCGAATGGGAACTGTGGAGTGGTATCGCTGTATCAATGTCCCCTTCGCCGTTTGGGAGCCATCAAAAACTAGTCACCAAGCTTTCGCATCGATTCGTAGCTGCGTTAGAGCAACGAGGCTGTGACGATTGCCATGTCGTCGCGGAACTCGATTGGATTGTGTCCGAGGAGACGATCGTGAGACCAGACCTGTCGATCGTTTGCGGTTCGGACTTACTGCGATTCATTGACAAGCCACCCACTTTGATCGTCGAAGTATTTTCCGAGAGCACGAAGCACAAAGACCAGACATCGAAGTATGCGTTGTATGAGCAGCAAGCTGTGAAGTATTACTTGCTGGCCGACCCGCTTTCGAGCACCTACGAGGCATATGAGTTACACAACGGAGCCTATCAATCGATGCCGGTTCGTTCAGTGATGAAGTTCGAATTGCAAAGCAACTGTTCCGTCATGGTTCAATTGCCAACCTAGCAACAAAAAGACCCTAGTCACTAGCCACTACTCACTAGCCACTACGCCCTAGCCACTAGCCACTTCTCTGCTTACAGTCGAACAGCGCAACGAACTCATTCGGGCAGCCCTTAATAAGTTCAATCCGAACGTCAAGGAGTCCAGTCATGACCGAGGGCTTCCAACGCGGTCGGTGGGTCATGCTATTGGCATTGCGACATCCACATCGATCGTCAGAAGCTATCGCAAGGATCATCGTCGAGCGAGTCAAAACGTGGAGCCGCAGCAAGTCATCAATGTCTTGAACGACGCTGGAATACGTCGATGGGTCCTGATGGGGCTTTATGGTTATGTTGGTTATTTAGCACAACCCCGAGCGACACAAAACGTCGATCTTTTAGTCTCAGAAGACGAACTCGAGAGCGTGATCGCAGCCATCGAAGCCCGTTGGCCTCAGCTTCAAATAGAACGCATGCCAATTGTGGTGAGATTCCGCGACCCCGGCGAGATCGCGATCACGGGCGAGATGAAGCAAGTGATCGACATCATGCTACCATCCAATGAGTGTTACGCAACGATTCTTGCCCAGTATCACCGCATCGACGAATCGACGGGTCATAGAGTTCCCATCGTCGAGGCCGCGTGTGCCAGCAAATATGCGGCCTTAGTATCACCGTATCGAGAGTGGGAAAAGAAATCCTACGACGCAGGCGACCTGCGCAGCATGATGTTGCCGAACAAAGACATCATCGACAAAGTGATTCTCGAGCGACTGGGCGACCTAGTCTATCCCGGTGGCGGAGCCGAGCTCCTAGAATTCCTCGATCTAGCCATCAACAAGAAACCATTCCCAATTTAACTTCTAACTTCTAACTTCAAAAAATGCTCTCTTCTGAAACGCTTGAAACGTATCGCAGAATGACGCCAGGCGAGCGACTGAGGTTGACCTTTGATTTGATGCAGGGGATTGAAACAATTCTTCTATCGGGGATGACTGAACAGATCGATAGAAAGTTCGAGCTGATGCGAAAAGAAAATGAGCTGCGGAATTGCAATATGTTAACAGCGATTGCCCGCACGGGTTCTAGGCCCTAGCCCCTAGCCCCTAGCCCTAGCCCTAGCCACTACGCCCCCCTCATGCCGATCAACGTCCTTCCACACATAACCACAGCCGACGAGCTTTTCCGGCTGACTCAAGACGGTTTTCGATATGAGCTGATTCAAGGAAGTCTACAAATGATGTCGCCAGCAGGAGGACGCCATGGTCGTCTCGCATTGCGGATTGGGTGGTTGCTAAACAATCATGTGGAATCCAACGCGCTTGGTGTAGTGTTAGCGGCGGAAACAGGATTCCGGATATCGGTCGATCCAGATACCGTATTGGCTCCCGACGTGGCTTATGTGGAACGTACAAGATACAACGCAATTGAGAACGAGTTTGGGTATTTGCCCCTGGCCCCCGACTTGGCGGTCGAAGTGTTATCGCCCAGCGATCGTTTTACGCGAGTCGAGTCCAAAGCGATGGCATGGCTCGACGCCGGATGCAAGCTTGTATTGCTGATTGACGCAGAGGCAGAAACCGCTCACGCTTATCGTTCGCGAAGCAAGATTCAGATATATCAGAAGGAAGAAATGCTTGATTGTAGTGACGTAGTGACCGGTTGGCGTATCGAAGTATCCGAATTCTTCCGCTAGCTTCAGTCGTCAGCACCCCTAGCCCCTAGCCACTAGCAACTAGCCACCCTAGCCACTAGCCCCTCCCCATGCTTCACACCCCTGAATTTTTAGCCGCGAGGCACGCTGCCATGTTGGCCGCGACGGCGGGTTATGCGGGCGTCGACGACACGGACCCGAAAGCTCCGTCGGGTCATGCTTATGGAATTCGTGTGAGCAGCAGGCTCACCTCGGATTACCGCAAACGATTGAGAAGAGGCAGCGTGGATGTAACTCCGGAAGAAGTAATCGATTGCATGATTCAGGCCAAGGTAAAGAATTGGTGCTTGATGGGATTGCACGGCTACGTGGGATATTTGCCGATGCCCCGCGCCACGCAGGACGTCGACGTGATGGTGCCATACAGGGAGAAAGCGAAAGCGTCCAAGGCGGTCGCTGAGCGTTGGCCGATGTTGATTCAAATCGATTTATCGAACGTAGTTCGGTTCATGGATTCAACAGACTTGGATCCGTCTGGCAAGCCCAAACCGGTGGTAGACATCATGTTGCCATGGGGCAAGTTCCAGGAAACGATTTTGTTGAAACATGTGATCGTGGACAAAGAGACAGGCAGCCGATATCCCACGGTGGAAGCGGCGTTGGTATCGAAATATGCTCCATTGGTATCACCGAATCGGAGTCGAGAAAAGAAAGAGCAAGACGCAGTCGATTTCCGCCGGATAGTACGGGCCAATCACGAGCGAATCGACCGAGTGTCATTGAGCGAACTGGCTGGACAAGTTTGGGAAAAGGGCGCCGAGGAGATCCTCGACTTCATCCAGTTAACCCTAAACGACCAACCACTACCGCTGTAACTAGCGACGAAGAGTCACTAGTCACTAGTCAATTCGATAATACCGCAGGCTTGACCTGCTGGATCATTCTGTTTCAAGGCTAGATTGTTCCGCCCGAGAACCAAGAACTGTCTTACCAAGAACTAAGAACTAAGAAATGCTATCTCCTGAAACCCTTGACTCCTACTGCCGCATGACACCTGGCGAGCGTCTTCGTTTGACGCTGCAATTAACAGAAAAAGCACAGCGAGGTTTGGGCCAGGGAACTTCAGAGCTTGTCGCACGTCGAGGCACCTTGCTCTTGAAGCAAAACAGCGAGCGAACCGAGCGAATACTGGCGGGTCTGCGACGGATTCAAGGTCCAAACGAGCGGTCATGAAAACGCTTCGGAAGGTTCTGCTGGACCTCGTAGAAATTTGCGAGAAGTTGGAATTAAGGTATGCCGTTATGGGTGGAATTGCGGTTCGAATTCACGGCATCCCACGTCCAACGTACGACGTCGACGTGACGATTGCTGCGCGAGGACCGGAGTTGCAAGCCTTGATGGACGAGCTCGAAGCTAGGGAATACACAATCCCTGATTCGTATCGAACCGGATGGATGGATCGCGTTGCCGACATGCCGATCGTAAAGGCTCGATGTTACTTGGAAGAGGGGATTCGAATTGACGTTGATCTCTTCGTCATGGAAACGGAATTTCAGAGGTGTCTATCCCGAACAACCGAAACTCTTTAGACTTGGTTTTGTTCCTAAGTTTGGACCACCTTGCCACTAGTCGCTAGAAACTAGAAACTAGAAACTTCCGCAGTCACCCACGGGAACGAAGTCCGCGCTGAAGGAGTCACTTGCGGCTAGTTCGCGAATTGACCACGAGATTGGCAAGACATCCGAAGCGTATTGATCCGAAGTCATCGTGAGCAAGACTGGTTGCGTTACCCGCCTTCAGTGAAAATTCAACCACAGAGACACGAGGTACACAGAGAGAAAAAAAAATCTCCGTGAACAAACGCTTCGCTACGATTCAAACCCCGAACCCAGAACTAAGAACTGTCTTACTAAGAACTAAGAACTGTCTTACTTCGTGCAGGGCTTAACGTGAAATTCAACATTACCGTGAGGGTTCGCACCGTGCCCAGCGGAGTGGGCTATCGGGTATATCAACTACAAAAACCGAACAATCGTCATTTGGTCGATATAAGATCCGTATCGAAATTGCCGCCATGCCAGCGAGTCGAACGGATCTTAGTACCGATACCAGCGGAGCTAATTTCGCAAAAGGTCATCAGCATGACCAGTCGATCCAAGACAGCCAAAGGGATGACAGATGCCGCCGATTTGAGGCGTTTACTGTTGGCCTTTCCCGAACTTAAAACCAAAGAGGGATTGGTGCTGGATTCCCTGAAAATCGCGTACGCACCCCCCGTAGCAATCGCCGCTTGGTCCGAACTCGTAGAACTAGAAATAGAACTCGAATCCGACGAGTACTAGCCGCTAGCCACTAGCCACTAGCTTCTATGTTTATTCTCCTTCAACAACGTGACCAAGCGAATGCGACCGCCCGCGAGTTGCTTCGTCAAGTTGCGTTAGAGAAGCTTCATCTGGCGCTCAAACGACATCTACCCGAGCAACCGGTATGGGTCTACGGTTCGATTCTAAAGCCGGGAAAGTTTCGGATCGAATCCGACATTGACATCGCATTGGAAAACACAGCCACGAACCCTAGCTTGTATGCACTTCAAAGTCTGTTGACTGAAGCGACAGGGCACCAAGTTGACGTGTGCATGCTTGAAGAAACGCGGCTCAAGGACAAGATCATGTCTCAAGGTCAACGATGGACCGAATCGGTTTAGAGATTCTTAATCAAGAACTGTTGTCCGATGCTCGGGTTTTGCAAGAATCTGCATCGGCGGCTAGAGAGCGAATGACGCAGCCTTACATTGGCTCGAGCGAAGCCTGTGGGTACCAGCTGAATCGATTCTATAACATACTGGAACGAGGCTTTGAAAGGATTTGTGAGTCGTTTGAGAATCATTTTGAAAAGCGTGGCGACTATCATGAAAAGCTAATTTTGCGAATGACACTGTCGCTGTCAGGAATTCGCCCCGCTTTTTTCCCGGCTGAGTTGATTGAATCACTTCGCGAGCTGAAAGGCTTTAGGCATGTATTTCGTCACGCCTATGATTTGATACTCAGACACGATCACTTGGAATCGCTTGTGCAGCATGCCGAAAAACTGGCGGCTGCGCAGCCCAGTCTTATTGAAACCTTCATTCGCGAAGTCCAAGACAATATCAGACATGACCCCTAGCCCCTAGCCAACTATAAGCCCCTTTCAACCTAAAAAAAATGCTCTCCACTGAAACCCTCGAAGCTAGCCACTAGCCACTAGCC
>JANLRK010000013.1:0-3033 GCA_031361585.1 Pirellula sp.
CGTCGATCCGTATTTAAGAGAAATCATGTCGGTCGTTCCGGCCAACATTGTCGTGAGTGGGATCGGCGAGCAACCCGCTATTATTCACCTTCGGGATTTTGGGGTGGGCGGGTTTACGAGTGGTTGCGTTTGCGTGTCCCCGGCAAGATCCATGGCGATGCTTCGGGCTATCCAAGCTAAAGACTTTGTTAAGGCTGAGGCCATTCGTACATCTTTTGGTCCTTTGGAGGATTTGCGAAATTCAATCCAACCCATTAGGGTATTGCACCACGCGGTCGCTGCAGCTGGAATTTCGGAGACCGGACCTATGCAGCCACTCCTCGGTGAACTAAACGACCAGCAAAAGGCCGCCATCAAGCGGGCAGTTCAAGCATTGACCGCGCTGCCGCCGATAACGTAGGTCCGGCTGTCCACGTAGGTCCGGCGGTCCTCAGCCGGACGTTCGGCGTTTCCTCAATACAATGTCAGCCTGAGGACAGGCTGACCTGCGTGTTTATCAGCCTGAGTACAGGCTGACCTGCGAATCACGGACATGCCAACCTAGGCAATCTAGGTTAGTTGGCCGTGTTGTGCCAAAGATGCTGGTTGACCTCCGGTGAACGGACGATATTTCGAACAACGAATTCTTATTCACGGAATGCCGACAGCTGCATGATCGCCAATAGACGAACCATAGGAATCAGCGACACCGCATTTCCAGCCCGGGTTTGCGCCTTTGCCTGCATTCTCTGCGTCCACTGGGGAACCAGCCGAGAGGCGTTTTCCCAGGAATTCTTGTCTCCGCAAGGTACACAAGTTGGGTCTGTTCTATCTAGAGATTTCACCATACCAAAACCTCAAGTCGTTCCGCTTGCTCCTCTCGCTTTTGGGTCGGAGAACCGAGTGCAGCTTCAAAGCAATCAGGATCTGGTAACGCTAGTCACCCGCGACGCGCCTCTTTCGACGGTACTTTCGATGATCGCTCAGCAGCAGGGGCTCAATATTGTTACTGGCGAAGAGGTCAGTCAGCGGGTGAACGTGACGCTCAAGGATGTACGTCTCAATGACGCCCTCGACGCGATCTTGGCCGTTCATGGTTACACCTGGGTACGTCAAAACAATATCATTACGATCGCAAGCATGAACAGCGACCGAAGAAACTCACCCTCGGTCCAAGGCCGTCACGTGAGAGTTTTTACGCTCAACTACATTCTCGCAAGCGACGTAGACAATGTGGTCAAGGGACTTATGTCTCCACTTGGCCAATCGTTCATCAATCAAACGAGCGATGAAGAACAACGCAGCGCACACGAGCAATTGGTTGTCGAGGACCTACCACCCTATTTGGAAAGAATCGCCGAATACATTGCGCAAGTCGATACCATGCCTCGACAGGTCGTCGTGGAAGCAAGCATTCTTCAGGTGACGCTGAAGGACAACAATAAGCACGGCGTGAATTTTAACCAACTTGCGCGTGTTAACAGAGCCAACGTAACCTTTGGGACAATGGGCTTGGCCTCAGGAACACCACCTGCAACCATGATGCGTGTCGAGGGAGGCGATCTTACAAGTTTGATTGATCTGCTGAAATCGACCAGCGACACCAAAACGTTGGCATCTCCCAAGGTCGCCGTCGTCAATGGCCAAAAAGCAAGGATATCCGTCGGTGGCAAACTAGGATACTTGCTCACCACCGCCACGAACACCAGCACCCTGCAAAGCGTTGCGTTCCTCGAATTCGGAGTTGTGCTTTCCGTGACGCCGATCATCACGGAAGACGGACAAGTTCTCATGACGGTCGCGCCACAGGTTTCTACGGGGAGGATCAACCCTACATCGAAGTTACCAGATAGCGAATCCACGGAGGTCCAAACAACGGTCCTGTTGGCGGACGGCCAAGCGATCATTATCGGTGGCTTGATCAAGGAAACGAGCAACGATGGTCAAAATAAAATCCCGTTCTTTGGCGACTTGTGGGTGGTTGGTAGGCTGTTTCAAAGCCGTGATCGATTGAAGGAACGAAACGAGATTATCATTACGTTGCTTCCTCGTATCGCCAGACCGGGTGATTTTTGTTCTTTTGGCTCACAGGAGGACCATGCTCAAGCCCAAACTCCATTGCTTGATCGAAATCTAACCCCAGTCGATCGAAGGTCTTGGGAAGGAGAGTTGCAGGACGCGTCCAAAAAACCTCGTTCGTGGAATTTGTTTCGAAGACAGAAAACCGAAACGATGGTTCCAGTTTCTGCAGTAACTCCGCCGGTTATGGTTGAGACGCCGTCCAATTACGGCACCTATGGGCCTTGAATCCGCGGCTAAGGAGCCGATTGAACTGAGCTTGTGATCAATCGCATCTTCGGTGGATCTGCGAAAAAACCGGGCGGTGGGTTTAGGATCATGTCGGATGGAAAATTGATGTTCAGATTGGACGAGGTTACGACGATATTCGTACCGCTCAAAACGGGTCCCGACAACGTTGATATCCCATTTAACAGTATATCTCCAGTGGATACAATCGGTCCGTTGATCAAGCTTGGGTAAGTGTCGCTAGCATCGGTGTCCGACACGCCCAAATATGGCGAGGTTGAAGGATTAAGATTAACACCGATAGTGGCCTCGCTCAACGAAACAATCGATGTCAAATCGTCGATAGGCGCATTCGCGATCAGGGCTGGGAAATTTCGACCGTTTGGCTCCCATGAAATCGCGTTGCGCAGTTCGACTTTGCTTGCTGCCTGCACGATGATGGTTCCGTTGATCCGGCTGTCTCGAATGAGGATTTTTTCGCCGCCCGCATTGATGGAGTAGATTCCATTGGGGGAAGCGACTTGTGTCCCATAAGGATTACTTGCTGTTCCTAACAGTACATTTTCGATGTAGCGAGTGCCTGCCACACGATCCGCGTCGATAATACTGACCGCGTCGAAATGGTAGTCGCTCATCTTTTCGCTTCCAATTTGAAATTCTGCGCTGGTCAACGTTCCACTCCAGGTTACGTTCATCGTGTCGGATATTTGGGTCCAAACGCCATTGAGCACCGGTACAAACGCACCT
>JANLRK010000063.1:0-2530 GCA_031361585.1 Pirellula sp.
CGAGTCCGCGAAATTAAACGTGGATCTGCCCAAGGACGAGATCAAACCGACGCTAGCGGAGAGGCCGTTTATCAAACCGAGAAAGGAAGCTTCGCCGAGCCAGCCGACGATTGCTTCCACTGCGGAAAAACTGGATCGGCCCGTCCCGATGAAGCCAATAGATCGACCGCCAATTGAAGTCGAAGTCCCCACGCTCAAGTCCACTCAGCCTAGGCAATCACAGGAGTTGCAAGCTGCTGCAACGGACATGGATCGAGTGGAAGCACCGTCGCGGAACAGAAACGCGTTGGCCGAAATGCCGAAAGCCACTTTATCGATTGAAAGCAGAGCGAATCAAGGGACGCAGCAAGGTATTCAAAAGAGCAATCCCGTCCGCGATGAAAAGAGTCGGAACCGCGAATTGGAAAAGGCTTTAAATCGTGCGGCAAGTGACTTGCCCGAGCGCCCCAGTTTGCTGCAGCGTGGTTCGCCTATCTCAGATCCAGAAAGGCCGATTGTGAACCAAGTTCCCGTGCCAGCTTTAGGATTGCCATCTTCGAAGCTTGCTTCGGAAAGTCCATCGGAGCGCAGCACGGAGTTGCGTTCGCGTTCGAAGGAATCTCGTGATTCTGACAGGCAAAGCGTTGATATTTCGAAGCTTCAGGGGGTAGTCAAGCTCGAGCCGACGGTAGGTCGGGCTACGGCCAATGCGAGACCTGGAACCAGCGCAAAGAGCGAAGTGTCCAATGCGCTTTCGGACAATTCCTTTTTGTCTGACCCTCGACTTGCGATGAACGGAGAGGAGGGTGGTAGACGCCCTTATCGCGAACCGAGCGAAACGTCGTCTGTGCCAGCTTTGAGCCAACCCGTTGCAGTGGTCGGCAACCAAGCCTCTAGTGAACCCGAATCCGATTTGAATGGTGATGTGGTCCAAGCGATGTCGACTCGGAGCGAGTTGGGAAAAACGGACATCGGAAAGCGTTCGTCTAGCAACAAAAGCTTGAATGCAAAGGGCAGCGAATCGATGAGTTTGAGTCCAACGCTAGGCGCACCGTCTATCGAGTTAGGGCGCGACGCGTGGGCCGCACCTTTATTGGATACGCCGCGCAAGGGGCTGGACCCAATGAAGCGAGAGATTACTTTGCCGGAGATTCGAGATGCCGAAGTTACAACCGATCGGTTGCGACGACCGGAAACTGGCGGTCCCAAAATTGCCAATTCAGCGGTCCCGATTCCTGCTCCAGCCTTTTCACAGAGACTGAATCGCAATCGCGAGCAAGAGGATTCGGCAGCGGAGCTTGGTCCACTGGGCCCACAGACGGAGTTGGCCATCGAGAATGGACTTCAGTTCTTAGCCAGGTACCAAAGGGACGACGGATCGTGGCATTTGGAGGATTTTGGTGAAAGGGTCGATATTCGAAGCGAAACGGCGGCAACTGCCCTTGCACTTTTATCGTTTCAGGGCGCTGGCTATACCCACCGGCAATTCAAATACGAAGACGTCTGCGGAAAAGCCTTGGCTTGGATGATTCGAAACCAGCGTCGAAACGGTGACTTGTACGTTCGAACGGATGCCAAATCGGATGGCAATGCTTGGCTTTATAGTCACGCGATTGCTGCGTTGGCTTTGTGCGAAGCCTACGGCATGACTCAAGACGAATCCATTAAGGGAAATGCGCAGCGGGCCATCGATTTTTTGGTTCAAAGTCAGGATCCTCAAGGTGGCGGATGGAGGTATCAACCCAAGATAGGGTCCGATACGAGCGTGACCGGTTGGTGCATGATGGCCCTTAAAAGCGCTGAACTTTCTGGCTTGGTTGTTTCGAAAGAGTCGTACCGCGGCATCTCAAAATGGCTAGAAGGGTCTCAGGCGAGCGAATCACGAAAGTACCTTTATAGATACAATTGGCAAGCGGCCGATGCGCCGGCTACTCGCCATGGTCGCGTGCCGACTCCTGTCATGACCAGCGTAGGGCTATTGATGCGGTTGTATCTAGGTTGGCGGCGAGACAATCCGGATATGCAACAAGGTACGGATTGGTTGATGGAAAGGCTGCCGACCGAGGGAACTGTTCAGAGTCCGCAGAGCGACACGTATTATTGGTATTATGCAACTCAAGTCATGTTTCATATGGGAGCCGAAAAATGGAAGGGATGGTACAGTAGACTCTATCCATTGTTGATTCGTACGCAAAAAAAGGATGGAGAATACATCGGGTCTTGGGAGCCAAACGGACGAATTCCTGATGCTTGGGGACGATTTGGCGGTAGACTCTACGTAACAACCTTGAATTTGTTATCCTTGGAAGTCTATTACAGGCACCTTCCAATCTACGAGGCGACCGCCGATTGAACTTGACAATCTGGGTCTCGGGAGAAAGATATTGAGGAGCTGAGGGCTCACGTTAGACATAGGCAACACGATGCGGCTTTTCTTCGATCAAGAAGACAAGTCGCAATTTTTTTTAGCGTACTAGGACACAGGAGTGACGATGAGCGACTACGTACCGATGACCCGGGACGGGTACAACCGTATCAAAGCCGAAGTGGA
>JANLRK010000071.1:0-7308 GCA_031361585.1 Pirellula sp.
GTAACGGATGCAGGTTGCGATGCACTGTCAGGCATGACCAAGCTGAAGGAGTTTGACATTTATAGAACACCGGCGGGAGACAGCGCCTTAGCATTCGTCGCCAGCGCCAAGGAAATGGCGAAATTGAAGCTGCGAGGTTCTGGCATAACCAACAAGGGGCTGGTGGAACATATTGGAAAATTTGGAAATCTGACTTCGCTTGATCTGGGTGAAACGCAAACAGCGGACCAAGCCATGTCGGCAATTGCCAAATTGAACAAGCTGGAAGATCTAAACCTTTTGCGTACGCAAGTGACAGATGAAGGTGTTGCGTCGCTGGCTGGCATGAAATTGAAACGACTCAATCTGGACGACATCCGAGGGATCGGTGATAACGTCATTCCGCATGTTGGGAAAATCCAATCTTTGGAGTTCTTGCATCTTGGAAAAACCTCCATCACCGATTCAGGGTTGCCAGGCTTATTACAGCTCGCCAATTTGAAAGACTTGATCTTGACGAACACGATTGTTAGCAAGAGCGCAGTTCAGGAACTGCAAGTCAAGATGCCGAAGGTAAAGATTTTGCATTGAGCATGGCGTGGGCTTGATGCTCATCTTTACCCACATTTCCGTTAGCATAGAATTGAAACTTCTAAGGATTAGAACGGGTTGTGGGGAGCTTGCGTCCCCTTCAACCGAGGTTTGGTGTACTAAGGCGAGCGTATTGACATCGCAAAGTCACTCTCGGCAAGAGTGACCTACCCTGAAACCGTCACTCTCGGCAAGAGTGACCTACCCTTAAAACCGTCACTCTCGGCAAAATCGTTTATCGCCCGTATCGGTAGTTCAAGGACCACGATTTTCAAATTGGGTTTTGGCGATTTTTTTAAAGTCGAACGAGCATTTTGCGATCACAATAGGAATTGTCGATAGGTAAGGTCGATGTTTGGTCCAATTCATTCCAGGTGCAAAATGTTCTACCCCTTTGCGAGGCACTATGCTCGTATTAGCCTTCTTGTTTTGTTGAGTGGGGCTACCGCGACTGCACGGCAGGATGAGCAAGAGAATGTTGCGCCGAACAAGTCAACGGCAACCAAATCCCCATCGAAGTCGGCCAAATCGACTAAGGGCAAGGCCTCGCCCTCGAAAGTGGATGGCAGTGAGCCGGCGCAAGACGAATTAGCGCAAACTCCAGGGATCGAGTTGTTTGCGCCGAGGAAAATGGAGATGCAGTTCGGGATGCGATTTCAGTCCAACGACAACTTCTGCACCAATTTGTATGCAACGATCCCATTTCCCATGAACTGGCCTGAGCAAAAGGTGACTGTACTGAACTCTGAGATTCCGCCCGGCGGAGTATTGGATCGCCGGGATTTGCCGATCGGTTCCAAACAGAATGCATTAGCGAGACAACTACTCGTGAACATCCCCGCGCTTGGACCCAATAGTCAGTTGGAACTGTTGGTCAACGTAGAAATTGAGAAGTCCTTTATCAATCCTCCGGCCGACACAAGCGTCTTTGTTATTCCGAATCCGAAGAAGATTGGCAACGAACTTAGATTTTTCGTTGGCAGAGGGAGCCCTTACATTGACCATGAATTGGGGGAAGTAAAACGAGTTGCAAAACAAATAGCATCTGAGAATCCTGAAAACGCATGGGCACACGTCGAACGCATCTACGATTGGGTTCGAGCGAACATTGAATACCGAAAAGGCAAGATTCGGCACATGCGAGATACGCTTAAGGATAAAAAAGGGGACTGTGAAGAAATGACCGGTCTATTTGTGGCAATTTGTCGGGCTAGTAACATCCCGGCGCGTTGCGTTTGGGTTCCCGAACACAGCTATCCCGAGTTCTACCTCGAGGATCCTCAAGGCGAAGGGCATTGGTTTCCCTGCCAAGTTGCGGGGGATCGTCAATTCGGTCAAATGCACGACTACCGTCCCATACTTCAAAAAGGGGATCGATTCAAAGTACCAGAGGAAACAGCACCGTTACGTTACGTTTCTGAGTATTTCACGTGCAAGCAACGTCCATCGCGTCCTCAAGGACTAGAGCCAAGTGTCGTTCCCATTCTAGACCTTGGTCCACTGCAGGCCGAGATGAATGCGCTCAACCAACAAAACGCTGTACAAGCGCCATCACAAAACGCCGATCCAAAGTAGAATCATTCGGGTACAGGTTTTTCTCCAATGGCAATCAATGAAAACTACAATGCAAAACCGAGCTCAAGTGCAACCCGTGTTTTTTCAATGAGCGAAGCGAACAACGGACCCTTCGACATTGGACCAAATAACGAACAGGACTTCGAAGTCTCCGATGGAGGATCGATCTCTAACAAGTCGTCAGCCTTACCGATTCTTGGCGAATACCAAATCGAGGAATTAATTGGGGCGGGAGGAATGGGGCAGGTCTTTCGCGCGAGACATCGCACGATGGACCGTCAGGTCGCGATCAAGATCCTGCCTCGCTCCGTTTCGGACGACGATTTGGCAGTGGACCGCTTTTACACGGAGGTGAGGGCCACGGCTCGGCTTATGCATCCGAACATCGTCACGGCCTTTGACGCAGGCTGCCATCGATCAGGCGACAAACCAATCCACTATTTGGTAATGGAACTCATTCAAGGCGAACTTCTTTCGCAACGGATCAGCCAAGCCGGACCAATGAACTCAACAGAAGTCGTCGAGATTCTAAAACAATCAGCATGCGCATTAGAGTACGCGCATGCCCAGGGCATCGTTCACCGTGACATCAAGCCGAGCAACATGATGATCACTCCAACCGGTGTGCTGAAGATTTTGGATTTTGGTCTAGCCGTGTTACGTGGAAATTTGGATACCGCCGCAATCAAGGAAACGCAATTGGTCGGCACCGTACAATTCATGTCACCGGAACAAATCAATGCACCGAATACTGTCGACCATCGAAGCGATTTGTACTCGCTCGGAGCTACCGTTTTTTTCTTGCTGACCGGTAGACCGATGTTTCAGGGCGAGACGGTGCAGACAGCCATGGCTCAAATCAATACGAAGCCGCCAGCCTTGTACGAAGTTCGCGGAGACGCAGATATTAGGCTCGATTCCATTTTCCAATCGCTTGTCGCGAAAGCCCCTGCCGCCAGGTGCCAATCCGCGAGCGAACTATTGGAAAAAATGATCGGGATGAATCTGATCGAACGACCAGTCGTGCAGACGCGGGTTCGCGGATCCGAGCCCCGATTGCCAAAAATAGGATTCGAGCACCCGACTAGTGTAGGGTTAGGCAGATCTACATTCCACCGAGAATTTGCCGCTGTGGGTATGGAGCTTGGCATGATTCATTCGCGGGTAAGCTATATCGACGCGGACTACAAGGTGGAAGAGGTTCTGGTGGATGGCGACGCCACCGAACTTCGAAATATGATCTTTAGCGACGGCGAGAATATTGCGGTCGGTGCCAGCGCTGTCGACTACCGAGCGACCAAACCAAACCATATTTTCTATGGTATGCAACGATGGTATGGCTTGCCGTTGCTTGAACGCCCTTTTGGTGGTCGGCAAGTTCCGCCCGAGGTATTGGTCGCTTGCGTGATTCGTCAATTGGCCGTTTCAGCTCGAAAACAATTGCCGAATGTTTCCCATGCAGTGGTCACCGTCCCCGCGTGTTATGACCAGATGCATAGGCTAAGCACCAAGACGGCTTGTTCGATAGCCGGGGTCGAAGTGCTGCAGTTGCTTGACAAATCGCTAGCCGCAACGCTCGCTCATGTCGAAATCGAAACACGACTGATTCAGGCCGCCGGCAAAGGAAGCGAATACCGCAAGACTTTCCTCGTCGCCATGCTAGACGGAACTGCATGTGAAGTCTCCGTTGTATCGGTCGACGGAATCGCGATACGCATGCTAAGTTCCGTTGGGGACTGGAAAAGGGGTTCAACGCGTTGGCACGATCGAGCGACCAAGCGGTTGGCTCTAGACGTAGAACAAAAATTGGGTACGAACGCTCGCGAAGACTTGAACATCGCTTCGCGTTTGCAACGAACTATAGAAAAAGCTTTCGATCGATTGCGATCCAGCGCGGCGGTTCCATTTATCTTTGAGACTCGAGGCGGAAAGATAGAAGGGCAATTGGATAGGGAACGACTTCGGGAATGGGTCGGCGATCTTGAAAACGACTGCGAGGCTTTTGCTCGTGAAGCAATCGAAAGGGCCAAAATCGATACCCCCTCGATCGATTCCATTATCCTCATTGGGGACCTACGATGGATGCCAGTTATACAGCGTCAATTGAGCCGATTGGTTGGTCCACACGCAAAACTAACGATGCTGAAATCCAGTGACTTGGCAAGGGGTGCGGCGATTCAAGCTAGAAACATAATGCCCCCCATGGACCCGCAATCGCCAGTCGCGCATGCCGCCACGAGTTACGATCTAGGGGTTATCATTCAAGAAGACAATAGCCGCATAAGCCAGCCAAAAGTGTTGATCGGCAAAGACACTCCAACTCCCGCATACAGTAGTCGTGCACTTCGCTTCGCTCGCGAAGGCAAAGGGCAACCGCAGCTTCAATTTGTCGAAGGCTCGAGACTGGGTGCAAGCACATGGAGCAGGTTGGGGATGCTCGACCTAAAAACCTGTTTTCCAGGCCGTCTCGAAACCGATCCGCTTCAGTTGAGAATCGATATCGACACAAGCGGAATCTGGAGTGGTTCCCTGATCTGGCTCGCCGGCAACAAACAGTTATCGATTCCATTGTTGACAGACCCATTGATGGACGTCGTCTCTGCGAGACAGTGGCGAGATTGGCTTGAGTCCCTTATGCTTTGCAATACCTAACACGTAATGCGGCTACGCGACAGATTAGCACGCGCCTCAGTACGCCTATCGTTTGCTAGCAGCACTTGTTGCAATGCCCACGATTATCAACACTAGGACGGCACTCCAGAGCAACGTGAACACCAAACCGCAACCGATTCCAATGCCAGCATGAATGCTCCCTTTGATGATGGGATTGCGATTGCGGTCACGCAGCCCTAGAACGCCTAAAACAAAGGCAGCAATTCCAATAGGTAGGCCAATGATGGGCAATCCACTCAAAATCCCCAAATAGTATGCGATCAGAGCCTTCGGGTTCTTGTATGGGATAAGACCGCCAGTCGCATCCCCTTCATTGGTGGAACCCGAATGCGAGGCACTGATCTGTGCATTGGTGCCAATGTTGCCTGCGTAAGGGTTAGTAGGTTGCAACGGATCAGACGGCGACATTTTCGACTCCCCGAGAATTCAAATGGTCAAAATGATGGAAGGCCATTGAGTCTACTTAATCTTCACGCTAGATGCCACGACTGCTAGCATATCTGCTTTGCATTGCATCTGAAAATGATCTGTACACTGCATCGATGCGGTCATACCATCCCCAGTTGTCCTGGATTTGCTAGAATTAGCCGTCCTTTCCATCCGCATTCTCTTGTTATTTTAGCTTACGCACCGTGACCAACAACACGATCCGAATCTACAACACGTTGTCCAAAAACAAAGAGCCTTTTCAAACATTGCAGCCGGGCAAAGTGGGGATGTACCTCTGCGGCCCAACGGTCTACGCGGAAGCTCATATCGGACATATGGTTGGCCCCGTTATTTTCGACACGATCAAGCGTTTTCTCCTTTATTGTGGATTTGAAGTGACTTGGGTTGTAAACATCACAGACGTGGACGACAAGCTAATCAACCGATCTCGCGAGAAAGGAATATCCATGTTCCAACTCGCGACGGCTATGACTGCGGACTATTTAGCAAATCTTCAATCGCTCGGAGTCGATCAAATCGATCATTTGCCTCGAGCAACCGACAACATGGATGAGATCATTAAATTCGTTCAAGAGCTTATCGACCTGGATTTTGCCTATGCAAGCGGTGGCGATGTGTATTTCGATGTATTAAAAGATAATGAGTATGGACGACTGAGCAATCGCTCGGTCGATTCACAACAGGGGGACGGTGGCGATGCAGCATCGCGCAAGAGGTCCCCTGGCGATTTTGCCTTGTGGAAATCCGCCAAGACGGACGAACCTAGCTGGCAAAGCCCATGGGGTTTAGGTCGACCTGGTTGGCATATCGAGTGTTCGGCCATGAGTCGCCGCATTCTTGGAAAGACCTTCGATATCCACGGCGGTGGATTGGATCTAGTTTTCCCGCATCACGAGAATGAACTCGCTCAAAGCCGCTGCTGCCACGGGCAACCCATGGTCACCTATTGGCTTCACAACGGACTCATGCAAGCTGCAGACGCTAAAGGCAAAGTTGGCGGCAAGAACGACCGGGTCGACGCACAATCTCCCACTGCTGTCGCAACCGAGGTAGCTGTAAAACCTGAGGCTGCGGCCGACAGCGCGAGCACCAAGATCTCCCGCAGCAAAGGTGCGGGCGGGTTAGCTGAATTGATTGAACGCCATACGGGCGAACGCATCCGATTCTTTCTGTTGCGATCCCACTACCGATCGACAACTCTCTTCGGTGAAGAACCGTTGGCCGAAGCTGGGGCTTCGCTCGAAGCATTTTATCGCCTGATCCAGCGTTTCGAACGCATTGCCGGCCTGTCCTTTTATGATGCAAACCAATTGCCTTACAACCAGCATCGCGGCACTTTTGCTGTTCCCGACACAAGGAATGAGGCAATCAACGAAATGGTGAGGTTGAGAGAATCGTTTCTGACCAAAATGGACGACGACTTCAATACGGGGGGCGCCACGGGCGACTTGTTCGAAATCGCCCGTTCGATGAATCGATTCATCGATGCCGAGCAACTGGAGGAAACGGCCAAACGATCTCAAGAGAACTTGGGATTGCTCGTCATCGGAATGAGTATCCTCAAAGAACTTGGAGCAATTTTAGGAATATTCATCAAGCCGCCGAAGCAATCGAACAACAGCGACGGGACCCATGATCTTCTCGAGGGTCTGATGCAACTTTTGATTCAGGTTCGTACAGAAGCACGTGTCAAGCGAGATTTCGCGATGTCCGACTCTGTTCGAAACGGACTAACTCAAATCGGGATTGCATTGCAGGACGGAAAAGAAGGAACAACGTGGACCATCCATCGGGGAATGTAAGGCGAGCCAGTAGCATGGCCCCCTGGGCCGTGCGAAACTCGGGCCAGGGGCTAAGCTACGGCTAACCACCTCCTACCGATTGCCTTAGTGGACACGCACTACATTGCAATGATTCCGAATCCTACTCCTTGTTTTTTTCTTTCTCAATTTTCGGATCACTTGGCAGTGTTTTGGCCAATTCAGCGGTCTCCTTGATCTTGGCATCGAAGCCAGCGGGCTTGCCCTTTTCGCATTCCTT
>JANLRK010000078.1:0-16801 GCA_031361585.1 Pirellula sp.
ATAGAATGCGTCCCGATTTCCATCCCATATGAACCGAACATCGATTTTGATTTCTTGGCCAGACTTCAAGGTGCATTTCAATTGCGTCTTGCCACCCTCGCCATGGTACCACGGAGGCGGAGCCGTCTCGAAACAAACAACACTATTCTTTTGAAAACGAAGCGAAGCACTTTGTCGATCGATGCGACAGAAACTGACGTCCTCTGGAGTAACTGTCGTCAAGTATGACTCTGGCCAAACCGTTTGGAGGAGCTTTGCAACGCCCACAGCAACGACGAAAACAAGTCCGCCAATTGTCATCGCCCCGAAACCATGACGTAACAACATCCATAGCATCGCGATAAGAAACAAAATTGCCACAGGAAGTACGATAAAACTGTCGTCTCTCGTAGTCCAACGGATTTCAATCTTTTCGAGATTTCCGGTATCCCCGTCCACGTTACTCATTTCGACGAACGACACACGTCACCGAGTCGCGGCAAGGAGACGTTCTATTGCAAAAAGCACCGACCGCGACTTCGGTGCACGTGATTGTTATCTGTCGAAGCTGCTCACTTATTGCGATTTTCTTCCCATGCCTTTACGCCGTCAAAACGCGCCAGTTTCGACTCTTCAATCAATTCACCACCTGCGGCGGTTGTGAGAGCGCGGACGAATTCGAGCGATGAATGGGCGAGGTCAAGAAAGTATGGATGGCTGTCGAGGTTCGCGAAGAAGCATCCAGCATCTTTGCTGCTTCCAAAGGTTGCGTCATCATTTAAAGAGGCTTCAATGTAAAGGAAGCGACTGGTTGAGTTACCCGCCGCGATCCAGGGTCCGAAAGCCTTGTTGATCTGACCAATTGCGAGGGTGTTTGCCGTTCCGTCTGTTATTTCGTTGATCCGTTTTGGTTCCGAAGTAAATGCACCATTATCATTGCCATCCAATCCTCGGACGAATGCAACATGGGAGATGGCCAAGCCGTTTTCGTCCCTCAGCGTCTTCACGCCGGGCAGCAGCAATGCCGGAACCAATGTTTTGGCGGCATCTAGATTCATCGGATCATCCCAGGCTTTCGACAGATCAATGGATCGATAGAGTCTCTTTGCCGATTCGGAAGACTCGCTATCAAATATCTTAGGCCCCTCTTCGCCGTTCCAAAGATAGGTTGCTTCGTCCAGATACGGGAGTAGCAAAACGAAGCCGCTCAAACGTTTTTCCGGCGGCAAATTCGAATTCGGGATTTCGGACGGTGGTAAGGTCCCATGCACGTCGTGATACTTGTGCATCGCGCGGACAAGTCCGTGCAAATTTCGCATTGCGATTCTATCGCGTTCAGCCTGATCAAGATCACTCCATCTCGCTGCGATCGAGGCGTCATCATGCGGGAGTACATATTCAGCGCGATATTCCTGAGAAAACAGTGTTGATGAACACAAGATGAAACACATTAATGCCATCGAAATTACGTATCGCATGATCAGTTCCTTTTGACAGATAACGCCCGCGATGACCGAGGGCGAGAAGTTAACTCGACGCAAGCCAAGTTCGGCTGATCGAGCCCTTCGTGTCCATCGCTTTGTTCTGATTTTTTATTGGTTTGTCAGCCCTTGATCGATGATCAATTGGCCGATCAGGATGTCAGTACCACGAGTACTGTCATCGAGCATTGTATGAGTTATGTTGTCGCGCTGCAACACGATGGCACGCTAAGTCTGCGTGGATGCATGATAATGCAATCCACGACTTGGCCAACGATGTTTGGAGTGAATCGCTGTCCCCGATCAAACGTCCTGCGTCTCTAACGAACCTGGCGTACGGCGAAAGTGTTTGCGATTGGTTCGGAACTGCTCGATACGTTTCGGTTGTCAGTAACCGGCTTCGTTACAACTGACTCTCCGATCGGTGTCGCGGTTGTTCGAGCACTGGGAGATCAGAACGCCCGCGATGACCTTGGCCGAGGAGTAACGATCGCACCGACCAAGGGAGGTCGATCGAGGCCTTAGGTCCATCGCATTGTTCTGATGTCTTGTTGTTTGTCAGCCCTTAATCGACCATCAATTGGCCGATCAGGATGTCAGTACGACCAGTACTGTGTTCAGCATTGTATGGGTTCTGTTGTCACGCTGCAACACAATGGCATGCTAGGTCTGAATGGATGCATGATAATGCAATCCACGACTTGGCCCTGCCGTATTGGAGTGGTTTGCTGTCCCCAATCAAACGCCCCTGCTGTCAAAACGAACGTAGCGAAACGGGAAAGTTATTGCGTTTGGTCCATGATTTGCTCGGTCGCAAAGCGCCCGCCTGCATCACTTACCTTGTTTCGAGCTCATTAGTGCCAATTGTTTTAGATTAGTGTTCCAAACTTCATGATCATCACGCAGCGAAGCGAGGAACACTAATTGACACTAATCTCCACTAATGAGTTGCGATGTCTTCGAGCACTGAAAATCAGAACGTATATTTATCCCTGTTTGGGACGGTTATCCCTGAAGTTTGAGGAGTTATCCCTGATTTGTCAATTAAATTATCCCTGATTCCAACCAATTATCCCGGTTTCGCGGTGGTCACCAAAATCTGACTTCCATCAGGGATAATTAATTATTCTTGATGCCGGGTTGGCGCGTGGGTATGTGGGTAATCCTGAATGAGCAAGGTTCCGTTGGAGTATTTTGTGGTCCCATGTTGACGGTCGCGTTTCGTAGAAGCTATAAATCGATTCCGAAGGAAATGTTTCAAAAGGCGGAGCCTGGAATGAACTGACTTTTGACTTTGGAGATCCTTGCAATGGTCTATGTAGAAAGTCCAGGTAAGCAGGAAACGGACGAGAAGTTCGGACGTCTTTGGTTTGCCTCATTGGCAAGGTTTCATAAGGTAAAAGACCCTCTCACATGGGACTTCGACGAAACACATGTCATCGAGTTTCTGAAGTCCAAAGTCAAAGAAAAGATGCCGATTTGGAAACGTCTAAAGATCGTCCAGGGTTTGATTTGGTATCGAAACAATGTTCGGAAGTCAGAGAGACCCAAGATCGAGTTTATCCGGACTAAGCTGCGGGATATGGCAGCCAAGGAACGCGAACGTGAGGCTGGGAATGGCGCTTCCACTGCAGAAGAAACGATTGAAGGGGTGGTTGGCAAGATAAACCCGCGCGAGTCCGATGTGATTCAAGCGCTGAGGCGCTCCATTCGAGTTATCGGTCGTAAGTTCAACACCGAGAAAGCATACGTCGGAAAAGTCTGCGCCTTTATGGAGGATCTTGGCATCAAAAACCTGGCCGATTTCTCGGACATTGGGGCTGCCGAAGTCGAGGCGCATTTGACCGATTTGGCCGTCGATGGGAACGTGGCTCCGTCGACCCAAAATCAAGCCTTTAGTGCATCGCTTTTTCTGTTCGAGCATGTACTCAAACGCGATTTCGGAAAGATCGATGCATATCGATCCACCAAGGGAACCCGAATCCCAACGGTGATGAGCAAGTCCGAAGTCATCCGGGTTTTGTCCTTTTTATCCGGCATTTATTTGCTCATTGGTCAACTGTTGTACGGCTGCGGGATGCGAATCAGCGAATGCTTACGCTTGCGCGTGAAGGACATTGATTTCGATCAAATGCTAATCGAAATTCACAACGCCAAGGGGGACAAAAGTCGGTTTGTTCCATTACCAATGCAGTTGGTCGAACCACTTAGAAACCTTTTTGAGTCTCGGCGCGTTTTACATGAACGCGATTTGGCCAACGGGGAAGCGTCCGTTTGGCTACCATACGCTTTAGATCGGAAATATCCGTCCGCCCACAAAGAATTTAAATGGCAGTTCCTGTTTGCTTCGGCCAAGTTCTCACGAGATCCAAAGACGGGTAAAAGGCACCGCCATCATTTGCATACCGATACGTTTCCTTTGCATTTGAGACGATCCGTTCAGCAAGCGAAATTGGATAAGCATGTGACATCGCACACGTTTCGGCATTCGTTTGCTACCCACTTGCTTCAGGATGGGACTGACATTCGAACCATTCAGGAATTGCTTGGGCACAGCGATATTTCGACGACGATGATTTATACGCATGTGTTGAGCCGTCCCGATATTCGTGTGGTTAGCCCCTTGGATCGTTTGAGTGCCGAAAGCGGGAGTGCGATAACTCGCGAAAGTGCGATAGCTCGAAATGTCGAGAGGACCAAAGTTCATTGCGAGAGAGTTGAGCCCGTTCAGGCCGGCGCCGAGGAAATTATGCCTGCGGCAGGTGAGTCGACGGACAAGCTTGTACATGGACGAAGTGTGGTTACTGAAATTCATGAGTCGAGGCCGAGTGATTCGACAGAGGATGTGGCGGGCCGAACAAGGAAAGCGAAGACGTACGCGATTTTAACTTTTTTTGCGTCGGTTTTTTCGTTTATGTTAGGTAAAGTGGCTGATAACAGCGACGGTCGCCGTCCGGCTCTTGATCCCCCGGCTCCCTCGAATCGATCGAGTCGGAGCGAAAGAAAAATAGAATTTGAACATACGTCCGCTTCATCGGTTGAAAATTTGGGTAAATAGCGCCATCTATTCGTCAGTCACACAACCTTCGCTAGCGCTCTTGACGGTCTTTATGTATTTGAAAAGCGTTCCGCGGGTTGCCTTGAGCGGAGGCGCTTGCCACTTTGCCCTTCGCGTTTCCAATTCCGCATCCGATACGGCTACATCCAATCGGTTCTTGTTCGCATCCAGCGTGACGATATCCTTATCGACTACCAATGCCAGTGGCCCTCCCTCTTGCGCCTCGGGGGTAACATGTCCAACGATGAACCCATGCGAGCCACCTGGGCCAGGAGCTATAGCGCTCCATTGCATCCCGCTGGTGTTAGACTTGCCTGTTTACTAAACTACCCTTTTGATTTGCTGATTGATCTTCGACAGTTATTGCGAGAGATTACAAGAACATTTCGCGCCCGATTATGTTGTGGATTTTGGCCTAGATCGATATTCCCATCCGTTTTGTCTTAGAAAATAGCATTTGCATGTTGCGTGACATACCCGATTCTCGAGCTGGCGGGGTTCTCAAAGACGTCCTGCGAGGCATGCTTGCCGAGCTTTCAGTTCGACTGCATGTTCCGATAGAAAGTGCCAAGATCCAGCAGGCTCTCAACGATTCAATCGCTGATGGCAGCTGTGAAATAGGGGATGCACTCACCGTCTCGATCATGCGGGCAGCTCAAAGCATTGGAATTCGGCTTGCGCCGGTCGAATTGACGTCGCCCGAGGTTTGGGAATTGCTTCTCGACGGGTTTTCCATCGCTGTTATCCAACGTACGGCGTCCAATTCCGTGGCTTGGGTTTTTTCGGATATTGCTGCAAGGCATTTGGAGGTCTCCAAAATTGATTCCACAGGTAGGACGTCGGAATCGATCTCCAAGTCTCAGTTGC
Source organism: Pirellula sp. (assembly GCA_031361585.1). Taxonomy (GTDB): domain Bacteria; phylum Planctomycetota; class Planctomycetia; order Pirellulales; family Pirellulaceae; genus JBKCUI01. The sequence continues at coordinate 5,386 of JANLRK010000078.1, forward strand.
GCAAGACCATCGAACGCATTGAACTCCCCATTTTCTTCGTAGCGCAGCCTTCATTGGAATGCCAGTCTATCGCCTCCAATTTGGCTTCCGTTCCTGATGATCTGCATCGCGTCTCGAATGATCATTCGCACCACAAAGAGCATCATCCACACGTCTCGCCACAACGCCGCATGTTGCGATTTCTCAAATTCGAAGTGCGGGATATTTGGTCGCTTGTTGTTTTCGGATTTGTTGTCGGCGTACTTGATCTGGCAACGCCATTGGCGGTCGAACAAATGGTAACCACCATCGGATTCGCTAGTTTGACGCAACCACTCATTTGGTTAGCGATCCTGCTTTTTGGTATCCTCACTCTTTCGGCTATCATCAAAGGTCTACAGTTTTTTATTGTTGAAATCTTACAGAGACGAATCTTTGTTCGCATCGTCGGCGACCTGTCTGAACGACTGCCACGACTCGAGCGGGCTGCGATGGATGGAATTCATGGTCCCGAGATGGCCAATCGTTTCTTTGACGTGATGACGATACAAAAGTCCACCGCTTCATTGCTAGTCGAAGGCTTGTCATTGGTGATACAAACATTGACGGGCTTACTTCTTTTGGCGATCTACAGTCCTTTTTTATTGGCCTTCGATATCGTCCTATTGATGGCAATGACTGGTCTACTCTATTTGCTGGGGCGTAGTGCCGTTCGCACAGCGATCGAAGAATCATTGGTGAAGTATCGAGTCGCACATTGGTTGCAGGACGTGATCGGCAATCCAACTGCGTTTCAAGTGCATGGTGGTGGCGATCTCGTGTTGGATCGTGCCAATCGATTGACAGTGGAGTACCTGGCTGCTCGCCGCAAGCATTTTATTGTCTTGATGCGCCAAACTCTCTTTGCTTTGCTGCTGTATGCCGTCTCGATCTCCGCATTGCTTTCACTGGGCGTTTGGCTCGTTTTGTCTGGCAGTCTTACGATGGGTCAGTTGGTCGCAAGCGTCTCGGTGGTGGTTGTGGTGGTTGGGGCGTTTGCGAAAATTGGCAAATCTTTGGAGTCGTTCTACGACCTCATGTCCGCGGTCGACAAAGTCGGGCACTTGATAGATCTGCCGACTCTGCCCCCATCCCGTTCACTGGATGCCGGCATTGGTCCTGTCGATGTGAGATTTCGGTCTCTAAGCGTGCAGGGGGGCGGGCAACAAACTACCGGAATTCCAGATCTCAAGATCGAAAGCGGCCAGCGATATGCTGTCACCGGTGAAGGAGAATGTGGCAAGTCCATCTTGATGCAAACACTTTGTGGGCTTCGTCCACCAGCCAGCGGATTAGCGGAAATTGGTGGAGTGGATTCGCGTGAAGTGAATCGGTTTGCTGACGGTTCGATGGTGTCCATTGCATCGGACCCGGAAATTTTTCGGGGCACGTTGAATGAAAATCTCTCGCTCAATCGAGTTTCCGTGACTTCGGCTGAGGTGCGGTCTGCGCTCCAAGCGGTCGAACTTTGGGATGAAGCACTTTCTCTGCCCCAAGGCTTAGAAACGATGCTGCAAAGTGGTGGCTATCCGCTCAGCAGCAGTCAAGTGATTCGGCTCGTGATGGCGCGGGCTATCGCTACGCGTCCAAGGCTTCTCTTGATTGACGGCGTCCTCGATCGATTGCCGCCCATGATGCGAAAGCGAATCTGGGAACGACTAAGCGATCGAAGGCAACCCTGGACATTGGTTCTGTCCACATACGATCAGGAGATCCTTGCGCAATGCGATGGTCAAATGGAATTGCTTTCCTCAAAATCCGGACACTAAAGAAATGACGCCAGAATCGCCACCGCTGAAGCACATTTCTGCAAATCCATCTGCGTTGCCGCGTCGGATGATCCGATTGCGGCCAACCAAACAACTTGGCGAACGATTCCCCGCTATGCACTTGGTCCGATCGAGTTGGTTGGCGAGGCTGATCGCTAGGGTAACGTTCTTGCTATTGATTGGGCTCGGCTTAGCTGCCATTTTCTTGCCTTGGCAGCAAACATCGCGATGCGAGGGAGAAGTCGTCGCGAGATTGCCCCAACTGCGACGACAAGTGGTCACAAGCTCCGCAAAGGGGGTAGTTAGTTCCATGAGACCTGACCTACGCGAGGGTTCACTTGTGACCGAGGGAGAGATCATTATGGAACTAGACGCCTTCTCCAAAGATCAACTGGAACTCACACGACAACAGGAACGATCGCTGCTAGAAAAGCTAAACTTCGCAAAATTGATCCTGCAAAACACAAAGGACCAAGTCGTTACAGAACAGGCCAACCTGGATCGATCCATTGAATCTGCCGAAGCCGATGTAAGGGCCACGCAGTCGAAATGGAAACAGGCGAAGGCAAAGGCTGAGGCCCAAACGCGAATGCACGATCAAGCGTTCCGAGAACTCCAAGCCTCAAGGAAGCTCCGAGGAGATGCCGAACCAGAAATCGCTTACCAACGGGCCATGAATAAAGAAGCTGCCGAAGAGCAAAAGCTGATCGAATCTCACGAAGCGGTTAACGAAGCGTTCGAAGAGCTGAATAGCAAGGAGCAAATGCTAGCGAGCAAGCGAAAAGAAGTGGAGACCAAGGTCATTGAGCTCAAATCCAAGGTGGCAAAATCCGAAAGCGAAATCACAACGATCACGAAAGAACTGCAAGACGTTCTGGTCAAATTGGGGGAGCTAGACCGATTGAAAATACTGAGCCCAAGCAGCGGTCGCATTCAAGCAATTCTCGGTCAAGTTGGCACCAACACGGTTAAGGAAGGAGACAAACTCTTTGAAGTCATTCCGGATACGAGCGACCTGGCTGTCGAGCTCAATGTGAGGGGGCTAGATCTACCGCTGATACATGTAGGCGACGAGGTTCGCTTGCAATTCGATGGCTGGCCGGCCATCCAATTTGTTGGTTGGCCTAGCGTGGCGGTCGGCACGTTTGGTGGCAAAGTGATTGCTGTCAATCCATCCGATGATGCCAAAGGAAATTTCAAGATCATTGTCGGGCCAGATCCGGATGATCCCAAGCAAGAAAAATGGCCGGATAGCCGATATCTAAGGCAAGGAATAAGGGCCAAAGGTTGGGTCATTCTGAGCACGGTTCCCTTAGGCTTTGAAATATGGCGTCAGTTAAACGGTTTTCCGCCTACCATCGACAAGTCGATGCCCAGCGACGAAAAAACAAAGGATCCCAAAATGCCCAAATTCAAATAGGGCGTTCGTTGATTTTTGTACTGGCCTCTATTCCTTGTAACATCGTTTCGGCACAAGAAGCGGACCGGAAATCACTGCAGGAACTTGAACAAAGGCTTCGAGACCGTCCCATTGATTCGAGGGAGGACAATGGTCGTGGCATGCGTCTAGATCGTACCGCACGCGACAGACCCACTGAAAACCTGGGGTTATCCAAGACCGACGTGGCAACCAAGCCAGATGCTGCAACCAAGTCAGAAGATCCTGCCGTTCGTGAAGCTTTGCCCACATCCGAGTTAGACGCCCAAGCGATGGGTCAACTCTTGCAATTATCAGATGTGATCGCGTCGACTTACCGTGCATTTCCTCTTCTTGAGATCGCGAGGCTTCAATCGGGTGTGACCGCAGGCCAACAAACGTCAGCCATGGGTGCATACGATATCAAACTTGAATACTATTCGCTCAGCCAGCCTGTTGGATTCTATGAGACCTATCGCAATGGCATTGGAGTCGCGCGCCAGTTGTGGTGGGGTGGCTATGCTAGCGCAGGGTACCGAATAGGTCGTGGAAATTTTGAGCCTTGGTACAAAGAGCGACAGACGAACGATGGCGGTGAATTCAAAGTCGCATTCGTTCAGCCACTTCTACAAGGCCGAGCCATTGATCCGTCTCGCGTGGAACTATTTCAGTCAAACTTGCGACGCCAGGCAGTCGGCCCCGAGATTCAAAACCAGATCCTCATCGCGGGGCTAGATTCAGCCAAGGCGTTTTGGTTGTGGGTAGAAATTGGAAATGTACTGAAGGCTCAGGAAAGGATGTTGGAGATTGCAGTCAAGCGTGGCGAACAACTTGAGCGAAGCAAGGCCGCAGGCGCGGCCTCGAATTTGGAGATATCGCTCAATGCCCAACAAATTTACGAACGGCAACTCAAGGTAAACGATACGCGACAGAAATTTCGAGATACTGCCTTCAAACTGTCATTGTTCCTACGAGATGAGTCGGGCGGTCCCATGTTAGCGCCGCCTGAGTGGTTGCCGAGCGACTTCCCGAAAATCGACAAGGTTCCTGCCGGGGATTTTGAAGCTGACCTTCAAACAGCTTTTGCATCTCGACCTGAATTGACACTCATTGAACTGGACCGCCAGACATCGCGTTGGGATCTAACGCTCGCGCGGAATCAGCTTTTGCCAAATGTCGACTTTACTCTTCAGACGATTCAAAACGTCGGTCAGGGTACCAGTGCCATCAATGACAAAGGCGAATTTCAAGTTGAGGCAGGTGTCATTGGAGGAGTTCCCATCCAACGTCGCAAACCAATTGGTAAGATTCAAAGTACAGAAGCCAAGTTATTGCAAATCTCGCAAAAGCTGGAGTACCAGCGAAACAAAATTGGAATCGAATTGAGGACTGCACGCAATGCGTTAGATATTTCCCAGCAAAATGTCGTTGCAGCCAAAGAGTTGGTCAAACAGGCCAACATAACGCTCAACATCTTCCGGCGTTCGCTCGAGGCTGGCAGGACCGACCTTTTCTTCTTGTTGACTCAAGAGATCAAAGTCAACGACAGTGAAGTGAAGCTGTTGGAAGTTGAGAGAGACTTGTTTACGGCACTCGCCTCCATGCAGGCGGCCTTGGGCTTGGATCCGTTAGAACAAGCAGCTGCACTGGTTCCACCCTAAAGCAGGTCCCGCAGGTAGGTCACTCTTGCCGAGAGTGACCAAGACGTCCACTTGCAGCCAAACCTCACGCGAAACAGCCCTAGCTCGCATATTAGAAAAGCAGGTAGGTCAACCTGTCCTCAGGCTGACGGTCGGTGCAGTTCGAACCCTTAAAAAAGGCCTGCTTCTTAGATAGGGTGTTAGCATATGGGTTTGTTCGCCAAGCGTCTGGCTGAGGACAGCCAGACCTACGTGGTCGATGCAAGAATCTTTTTCACAAATCCTGTCGCGATAAATACCAACAGCTTACCGACAACATCACAGTGATGAACAAGAAATTCGTCCAGATTGGTCGCCACGGATCGCTTTGGATGGTTGGAGCATCGAGGTCATTGCGATCTACGGCTAAGCTCTTGTTCTTTGGATTCTTGAGAACATACTCTATGGTTTCGTTGACCGCGGCAGGTTTCGGATTCACTTCGTAAAATGGACTGATGATATATCCGTAGATCATTTCTGCGACGCCGGCTTTTGGTCGAAGCGATCTTTTTGAAATGCCTTCTTTTAGGTCCCAAAGGTCTGCCCGCTTGCCTGAATGAGCTACCCAAAGCAATCCATCTTGGTTGAAATGAATCGCATGCACTCTCCCTTGTCCCGACAAAGATGGCTTGGATACTTTGTCACTATTCGCATCGTAGTGCCAAGCCACACCCTCGGGTGACAGCATCGCAAAGTTGCCTCGGTTGTCTGCCACGATCTGTTTAATAGTGACTTCGCCCATTGCGTCCAATTGCTTTCGCACTTGCATAGATTCCACGTCGACGACAAGAGGTCTCATACCGTTTGGGCAAACGATACACGTGCTGTCATTCGCGCCGATGGATGCGACGGTTTCGGGCGGAATGTCGAGCTCCAGTTCCGTTTCGCGTTCCAAGGAATCTTTTTCAGATTTCCATCGGCAGACCTTAGCCCGAGAGTAGGTAAGCAAATGTTGGAACGACGGAGAAGCTGCCACGTCCATCGGCTTTGAGAGTTTCCATTCTTTGGGGGCTAATTCCACAAATGCGAGTGAGGGCATCGGTGACGAGCCGTTTCCAAATACGCCGGAAAAAGCTTTGCTGGCCCAATCGGAAATTTGCTTTCCCTCTTCAGCCTGTGTGGCGCCCGCAGGATTGAATCGGTAAAAACCGTTTTCGTTCAACACCGCGAGGGTATTCTTCCAAGGAATGATTTGTAGTGGGTCGGCTGGAAGTTCTGGCCCACTGTCCATCCTACCATCCTCCCAAATCTTCGACGAAAAAGTCTTATCGTTTGGGTCGGCTAAGTCGGGCGTTCTGGCAAACTCCAGCTTGGCTCCTTGACCTCCCCCCATACCAAAGGGATTGAAGCGTGGTCGTCCGAAGTAAATTCCCTTTTCGCTTTCAAGCCATACTGGCCCCATGACTTTTTGACCGTCAACGTCGCCATAAGCTGTCTTCCAAGTCTTGGAGTCATCGTCCCAAAATTGAATTCGGCCCTGCTGAGTAGCCAACAGGACGGTGTCTTTGATTGCATAGATGCGCTGCGTTTGAGGCTGGATATGCAGGAAGAAGTCGAAATAAAAGTGGATTAAACCCACACCAAAACAAACACCCCAAAACACTGCCGTCATGACCACACAGATAATTGGATTCTTCCAAATCAAACCAACCAATGCCGACACCGAGTAGAAAATCATAAAAGCAAATATAAACAAAGGGATGCACCAGAGTATGCCCAAGTTCCAAATGCCAAGCCGTGTTCCGGCATAGACATACAATCCGACCAGGAGAAAAACGATGTTGAATGCCACAAAGATACAGCCACCTAAGAACTTTGTTAGAAAGAGCAGATTTCTCGACAGCGGTTTGCTAAGGAGCAGGTGAAGGGAGCCGGTTTGAAACATGTCCGGGATCATTGGGCTAGTGATGATGATTGCAACGAACATAGCTGCAATTCCAAGCCCAAGCCGCATTACGAGCGGAAAGATAACGGATTCGATAAATGGTTTAATCAATTGTTCGGTGAATGGCAAAGCTCCACCCAATTTTAGGCCGCCATAAGTAATCCAAGTCGCTTGGCCTGTTGCAGATCTGGTCATGTTCGGAAACGCCAGGTCGATCAATTTACGATTGAGCTGTTCGAGTTCCGCGGCGGTTCGGTTTTCGTTTTCGATGAGTGGTTTTAGTTCCTTGCGTCGATCCGCTGTGGGCCAAGCATCCTTGTCGTACAGATCCTTCTTCGTTAAAAGCTTGTTAAAGGCTGTGGTCAACATGCCTGTAAAAATGCGTCGTTTGTTATTCTGCCTTTGGACTAAAATTCCTTGAAACTCCTCGTCCAATTTCGAGTAAACAGCTTTTTGCGATCGGGTCCCTTTCCCGGCTGAGGCCGCTGCAAGATTGTCGAGAATGACTCTCGGATTTTCTATGTCGGCAAACGTAAACGCGTAGCTTTCTCCTTGAGAAATGGACAGTGGAAACAACGCAGCTAAGATCAATGTCCATGCAGCTAGCAATATCCAAAGTACTTTGGATCGCACGGATTCTTGAAAACTGTCGTAAAGGACAGCGAGGTAGGGCTTCATTGCGTTGACTTGAGTGTAGGTGTGGAATTGGTAGGAGTCGTGGCGGCACTGACGATGCTCATAAAGACCTGCTCGAGGCTCGGGCGAAATCGCTGCATACGATAGATGCTGATCGAGTTTTCTCGCAATCGATCGACGACTCGATCCACATTGGCTTGCTCGGTGGCATCTACTGCGAATCGCTGAACAGCGGAAGCGGAATCGGCGCCATCCAGAACCGTCGAAAAATCACGAATCGCACAGTCACGCGTTGCTTCTTGAATTTGGCTGACACTGCCGATCGCCTCGATAGTTACGGTCGCCTTGCTGGCATGCGGATGGTTCTCAATCAACTGGTCAATCGTTCCGATACCTCGTAGTTTTCCCAAAGCCAGAATGGCAACTCGATCGCAGACCAACTCTACTTCTTGCAAAATGTGGCTATTCAGGAAAACGGTTTTGCCCCGTTCTTTCAGTTGGTCCAGAACGCTACGAATTTCCTGGCGGCCCATCGGATCCAGACCGTCGGTAGGCTCGTCGAAAACCATGAGATCCGGATCGTGCAACATGGCTTGCGCTAGGCCAAGACGTTGACGCATGCCTTTGGAATAACGTCGAACAGGTTCGTGTTCGCGTCCTTGCAGTCCAACTAGTCGCCAAAGTTCGTTTTCGCGAGCTCTGATTTTCGACTCATTCATTTCGCTCAAACGACCGTAGAAATACAATGCGCTTCGACCGGTATGGTGTCGGGGGAAGACCAAATTTTCTGGCAGATAACCAATCTTGCGCCGAGCGGACTTGCTCCCGGCAGGCAAATCGAGCACGGTGGCTGATCCTTGATTGGGATGCAAGATCCCGAGCAAAACTTTGATCAGTGTGGTTTTGCCGGCACCGTTTGGCCCAAGCAATCCGAACACTTCACCCCGTTTTACCGAAAGCGATACATGGCTTAGTGCCTTATGAATTTTCCGGAAGATTAGCCCTTCCCGGTAAGTTTTCGATAGGTCGGTGACGTCGATGGCCGTGGCCGATGATTGCATGGAGTCTCTCTAAGAGAAAACGAATATGTCGAAGGTAGGATTTTTATTCTAGCACGACGTCAAACTTAGCACGACGCGCTTAGCACGACGCGCAAGCTAGTGATCGTAGCCAGAACACCGAATCACTAGCTATGCCGTACAATATATTAGCAATTGTCACTTAGCGGTTCGTCTAAGATTCGCATGCTTGTCAGCATTCTTGGATTCCAACAGCTGTTTGAATCCATTTTATCAACAATCTAATTTAGCGGCTAGAATGGTAATAGAGTCACTGAATCCCTTTCGAAGGTTGTTTTCCAAGTTCCAAAGAGTTAATTATGAAAAGTCCATTTCCCGGCATGGACCCGTTTTTAGAACGTCATTGGAAGGATGTCCACTCCCGATTTATGGTTTATGCATCGACGCAGTTGAATAGGCAATTACCTGAGGAACTACTTGCCCGCGTCGAAGAGAGTTTGGCCGTCGAGACGGACGACGGACGAATGCGTACCGTTTATCCCGACATCAGCATTGCTGAACAGCCAACGTCATTTGCCGGCCAGCAGTCGGAACCCGTGGGAGTGGCGATTGCCGATCCATTCGAAGTGCCTCTTCCGATGGAAGCACCGCCGCAGCGTCGACTAGAAATCATCGACTCAGGGAGCGGCAATCGCATCGTTACGGTGATCGAACTGTTGAGCCCTGTCAACAAAACTATGCCGGTGGGACGAGCAGCCTACCGCAAGAAACAATCAGAGTACATTCAAGGAATGGTCAACTTGGTCGAAATCGATTTGTTGAGGTGCGGCGAGTTTGTAATGGCCATGCCGGAAGAAGAATGGCCATTGGTTCATCTGGCCCCGTACAAAATTTGCATTCGTCGGTTGAACCGACCATGGGTTGCTGCTGGAATTGGAATTCAGTTGGAGGATAAACTTCCAAACATCGCGATCCCTCTGCGAAAGCACGACCGCGACGTCGTATTGGAGCTCCAACCCATTATGGATGCATGCTACCGAGATGGTCGTTACTATACCATCGATTACAGGCGAGCCCTGAACCCACCCTTGTCGGCAGAAGAATCGAAATGGGCCGAAGTTCTGATTCAACAAAAGTCAGGCAAAGATCATCCTCAAGACCACAACTGACTTCCATTTTCGCGAACCAATCCGGAATGGCGGTTAGAATGGTTGCTTGTGCATGAAATCTGTTTCGATCTCTAACCGTCATGGGGCAGTTATGAAAAGTCCATTTCCCGGTATGGACCCGTTTCTAGAACGTCATTGGCAAGATGTCCATTCCACGTTTATGGTATATGCCAAACAGCAACTAAATGAGCACTTGCCTGCCGAACTTCTTGCCCGCGTCGAAGAAAGTTTAGCCGTCGAAACGGACGATGGTCGAACGCGCGTCGCGTATCCCGACATCAGTGTTGCGGAACTGACGACTTCTTTTGCTGGCCTGCAATCGGAAACGTCAGGCGTAGCGGTTGCAGATCCCTTTGAAGTGCCTCTGCCGACGAACGCGCCGCCGCAGCGCCGACTGGAAATCATCGACTCAGGGAGCGGCAATCGCATCGTTACGGTGATCGAACTGCTGAGCCCAGTCAACAAAACCATGCCAGCGGGACGAGCAGCCTACCGCAAGAAACAATCGGAGTACATTCAAGGCATGGTAAACTTGGTCGAAATCGATTTGTTGCGGTGCGGCGAGTTTGTAATGGCCATGCCGGAGGAAGAATGGCCATTGATTCATCAGGCTTCGTACAAAATTTGCATTCGCCGAGTGAGCCGACCATGGGTTGCTGCTGGAATTGGAATTCGGTTAGAGGACAAACTTCCAAACATCGCCATCCCTCTGCGAAAGCAAGACCGCGACGTTGTCTTGGAGCTCCAACCCATTATGGACGCTTGCTATCGGGATGGTCGTTACTATACGATCGATTACGGCAGGGCATTGAACCCACCTTTGTCGAAAGAAGAATTGAATTGGGCAGTGCCACTTATTCGGCGAAAGTCTGGTAAAGATCGTCCTGAAGACCACGACTGACTTCCATTTTCGCGATCAAATCCGTATAGGCGGTTCGAATGGTTTTTCGTTGATAGAATCTATTATTATCGCTGAGCGCCAAGGGGAAATATGAAAAGACCATTTCCAGGTATCCCGACTTCAGTGTAACGGAGCACGCAACCTCCGTTGCTCGCCTTCAATAGGAATCGTCAGGTGTGGCGATTGCCGATCCATATCAAACAGGAGTTTGTCCAGGCTGCAAAAAAAAATTAGAATTTTACCGGAATTCTTGTCCATCTATGGCGCTTTTTTGCGTTACTACTAATAGTGGATTACTAACAGTGGGTTAATCATAAGCCCGTGTTGGAATTTGATAATTGGAGCCCGACATGAATCACGAACGAAATTGCGAACACACTCAACAACAGTCAATCCGTCCAGCGGAAGACCGATCTGCAAGGGCTAGCTTTCGCGATCCAGGGGACGTTTTGAGGACGGGACATACGGCAAAAGCTGCAGATCGAGTTCTCTGTTCGTATCGTATCAATCGTGCCAACTGTCTCTGGGGCGATCATGCCAGCGACTGAATCTGAGTCCGACTACCATTTTGATGTCGATGGTTTCTTTGAAGAGAATTTTGTTCGATTGACTTGTTTGATCGCGTCATTGGGGCGGGGAAAGTCATGGGACTACTTTGATCCAGAAGACTTAGTGGAAATGGCAGTCGAAAAAAAGGCCAGCCTGGCAGCCGAAAAGTTTGTTTTGGCAGTCGAAAAAAAGGCCACTTGAGACCAAGTTTTTGATGCTAGCTAATTCACTGCGAATTAACTTTTCTTTTTGTTGTTCTTGCGAGCTTGCTTGACACGGTAACTCTCTTCAGTGTCGTTGATCGTTAGCACTTCCAAGCGATGTGTGAACCGATCGAGCAACGCTCCTGTCATTCGCTCTTCACCTGCGAACGT
>JANLRK010000097.1:0-1561 GCA_031361585.1 Pirellula sp.
GCTATGGACAACCTGGTTCGGGAGCGGTAGTTGTCGAATCGTTGACGACGGAGGTACCGCCATCTGCAGGCGACCTCGAACACCGAGTTCTAAATCGTTTGGATCGTTTGATCTCCCAAGAAGCAAACCGCCGAGAATAAAGTGTAGACGCATGTTGGAAGTCTGTGTCGAAACGGTTCAAGCTGCGGTCATCGCGGAAGGAGCCGGAGCGGATAGGATCGAACTCTGTTCTGCCCTGGACTTGGGGGGAGTCACGCCCTCCGGACCGCTGGTGTCTGCCGTTCGGCGTTCAACGCGATTGCCTCTTATAGTGCTGATACGGGCAAGGGCTGGGGATTTTCTATTTAGTAAACTCGAATGCGAATTGATGATTCAAGAAGCCAAGCAAGCGGTCGAATTGGGAGCAGATGGCATTGCTGTTGGGTCCCTCGTTGGAACCATGGATTTGCATTTTCAATTTCTTCAATCTGTTGCCAATGCGCTGCCAAAGTCCCAGTTGGTAATGCATCGTGCATTCGACCAAATTCGTGAACCACTCCTCGGAATGGAGGGCTTAATTGAATTGGGGTTTACTCGCATACTTACCAGTGGCGGTCCAACGATGGCAATCGACGGCTTACCATGTTTGCACGGTCTCATCGAATTGTCCAATGGTCGAATAGAAATCCTGCCAGCAGGAGGAATCACGCCATCGAATGCATTGGAAATCTTGACTGGGAGCGGAGCAACCCAACTGCATGGTTCCTTTCGCGTAAGTTCGCGAATGCCGTGTAAAATGGCAATTGAACAGACCAAATGGATCTTATCAACAAACAATACTTTTAGGCAATAAAGTCGATGGATTGATTGACAGTAGGTCACACTTGCGGAGCTTGCGGAGAGTGACCTACTGCGAACAAAACTTCAAATAAGCGTCACGCCAATGGCAGAGGAACCATGCCAAAAGCTTTGTGATCGAACTCGACGATCTCAAACAGGGCAGCCAATACTCTGTGTTCCTCGTGCCTCTGTGGTTAAACGAACTGCCTGAAGGAGTTAGGGAAGAGGCAATACGATTCGAAAGGTTGTTCCGATGCCCGGTATTGAGGTGACGCCAATGGTTCCTCCATGACATCGAACTATTTGATTTGCGATCGACAGTCCGAGTCCTGTTCCACCTGCGTCCCGCGATCTCGACTCATCTACTCGATAGAATCGGTCAAATAGTTTTGGGATCGAAGTTTCGGGGATTCCGATTCCGCTGTCCTCGATTTCAATTGCGATGACATCACCCGCTTGTTTGCAACGGACCAAGACACGACCGTTGGGATGATTGTATTTGATGGCATTTGACAGCAAGTTGTCGAGAGCTTGCCGTAACATCGAGCGGTTTGCAAAAAGCAGACTTGATTTTAAATCTGTTTCTATGCGTAGCTGTTTCTCTTCTGCCAACGGCCGAATCGATTCGATCGCTTCCTGTAGGAGGTCCACCAAGTCGAGCGACTGCTTCTCAATCTTAGAATTTTCATCTAGTCGAGCTAAAGCCAACATGGAGTCCCCCAACTCCCGCATGCGTATGGCG
>JANLRK010000098.1:0-1478 GCA_031361585.1 Pirellula sp.
GAAAACGGTTTGATTCGAAGCCGGCCCGCCGCTGCCGCGGGTTAAACAAGTCGCAAGTGTAGCCCAAGGGTGCCGCGCTATGCAAAACGCACAGATTCTGCCTTATCGTCAGGTTTCACCTATTCGACACAACCGGACTGAGCGCAGAAAGGATTTGGCATTCTCACCGATTGAATCTTTTGCAACTGCCCTCGAACTCATATCCTTGAAAGTGAGTAAGCTTATTTGCAAAAATCATGTAATGGAATGCAAGCAAACTTTCGATTGTTGGATGGTTATGCGCCATTCTAGTCCTTTTGTTCCTCGTTTCGTATTGATCACCAGCTATGGCTTCCGGACCATCGGATGAGAATGTAGAGAATACCAAACGTCATATCCGGACTTTGGTCAATGAGATCACGGAACTTTCGAAGTCAGATGCGAAAGCTGCTGAATATTATCCGGCTGTGCTGCAGAGAATCATTTCTGCACTTGCAGCATCGGGTGGCGCGGTTTGGCTTGTAGACACCGATGGTGGCATGCGATTGGCCCATCAGATCCAGATGGATCCTAGCTTGATGCAGGCTAACAACCCAGAAGCCATGTTGCATGGACGGCTGCTGACTCGCCTGTTTTCTCAAGGAAGAGCCGAGTTGATTCCACCCATGTCGGGATCAGGCGAAGAATCAGGCGAAGGCAATCCGACCCGCTATCTACTCGTTACAGCGCCCCTCGTTTCCAATAAGCAACCAGTCGGTTTGTTGGAGGTCATGCAGCGTCCAGACTCGCCAGCGGAAGCTCAACGCGGTTATCTGAGATTTCTTGAGCACATGACCAAGCTCATGGGCGAGTGGATTCAAGGACACGCGCTCCAGCAAGTTTCCAATCGACAAGAAATGTGGCAGCAGTCGGATCAGTTTGCACGACTCGTTCACGACAATTTGGACCTCAACGATACCGCTTATACGATTGCCAACGAAGGTCGCCGTCTAATCGAGTGCGACCGGGTCAGCGTGGCCATGCTCAAGGGTGGCAAGTTGAAAGTCATTGCCATTTCGGGTCAGGACACAATTGAAAATCGTTCGAACATCGTGCAATCATTGAATAATCTGGCCACCAAGGTCGTGCGAAGCGGCGAGCCGTTATGGTACGACGGTTCGATGGAAGATCTGCCACCTCAAATCGAGGAAGCCGTCGAAGACTACGTCGATCTATCGCATGGACGAACAATAACTGTATTGCCGATCCGTCAGCCAGAACGCAAAATCGAAGGTGACGTATTGGCCTCGAGAAGCGAGACGAACGAGACTCGCACGCGTCGAGACGTCATCGGCGCCTTGATCGTCGAGCAGATCGAAACTCAGATATCGAGACAAGTGCTGGAGGGACGCGTTGACTTGGTGTACGAACACGCGTGTCGAGCTCTATCCAATTCGCTTTCGCATAGTCAAATCATGTTCATGCCCGTTTGGCGGTTTCTCGACAAAATGACTTGGATG
>JANLRK010000120.1:0-13423 GCA_031361585.1 Pirellula sp.
GGTTTTCAAAAACGCAAATGTACCTAGCTTTTCTCCGAGCCGATCTAGTTTTGCATCAAAAGTTAAGCACTCGGCTAAAACCTCGGCCGATTCGGCCAGACGGCCTGAAAACCGGGCAAAGCCAGCAATCTCCTTTTCAAAATGCGAAAGGACCTCAATCCAAGCGGCATCGGACTCGAATAAACTGGACAATTCCCAAGTATCGCTGACAGGAACTTCGGAACGTTTTGGGGTAGCGTTTGTGGATTGGCTGGACGCGGACATTGCGATGGATCGACTTTCGATTCGATGATGGTTGTGGACTTTCCCTTCGATGGTTTTGTCACCTTAAGAGTACACGGACTCGCTTTTTTTCGGCACCCCGAATTCTTAGTTGTAATATTGCCTAGAATTGGGGTCGGACCGGACGCGAATGTCACTCCCTAAACACGTAGGTCCGGCTGTCCTCAGCCGGACGTTCTACAGCCATCATGTCAGCCTGAGGACAGGCTGACCTACGTGAAACCAACACGAATCATGAAGAAATCGGAACGCGTGCAGATTGTTCAAGCTCGACTGCAGAGCCTTTATCCAGAAACACCTATCCCGCTGGAACACCATGACATTTATACGTTGCTCGTTTCAGTGCTCCTGAGTGCCCAGTGCACTGACAAAATGGTCAATCGCATTACCCCATCGCTTTGGAAGTTAGCTGACAATCCAAGGGATATGGCCCTGAAAAGTGTCGAAAGCATTCGAGAGATTATCAAACCATGTGGACTTAGCCCGAGCAAATCGAAAGCGATCCAAGAACTGTCCAGAATCTTAGTCAATGAGCATGGAGGCAAAGTTCCGGAATCGTTCGAAGCGCTGGAGCGACTGCCTGGCGTCGGACACAAAACGGCCTCTGTAGTAATGAGCCAAGGTTTTGGGCACGCAGCTTTTCCGGTCGATACGCATATTCATCGGCTTGCTCAACGCTGGGGCTTCTCTAACGGCCGGTCGGTCGTACAAACCGAGACCGACCTCAAACGTCTGTTTGCTGAATCGACCTGGAATACGCTGCATTTGCAAATCATTTTTTATGGTCGTGAGCATTGCACCGCCCGTGGATGCGACGGCCGGGTCTGCGGCATCTGTACGGAACTATATCCAAGCCGGAGGAAAGCCGCGTTAACGAAGAAATAACGGAAATGAAGGAATCGCCTTGATCCCAACAGCAACCTCAAGAACCATGCTGGCGAAACGATGGTATCGACCGTTATTCGACCTCGTCTATCCGCGGATATGCAGCTTATGTTCCAAACCAATTGTCGATTCTGAACTAGAGTCGATTTGTTCCATCTGCCAATCACAGATCAAGCCGACTGAGTTTCGGTGCTTGCGATGCAGCGCTCCCTTGCCTACATCTTGTGAAACTTTGGTCGATGCTCCAAAAAAATGTTTTTACTGCGAGCGACGAAAATGGTCCTTTCGAAACGCTTACTGCTACACCGCCTACGCCGGAATGGCTGCAATTGCCGCGAGAAAAATCAAGCAACAAAATTGCGAGTCGCTGGCAATCGAACTAGGCAGACGAGTCGGGTGCTGGCTGCAAAACTATGAACCATTCGATTCAACGGTCTACGATTTTGTGATTCCAATTCCGCAGCACTGGTTTCGAAGAATAACTGTCCGGTACAACCAAGCTGAAGTGCTCGCGGAAAATATCGCAAGTGTACTAGAGATCCCAATTCGTCGACATTGGCTTCATCGAACCAGGTGGACAAACAAGCAGGGTACCAAAACGATTGTCGAACGCCGTGCGAGCGTGATCGATTCCTTTGGCTGCAAGCAATCTGTCGATCTCAAGGGAGCCAAATTGCTTCTGGTAGACGATATCGTCACCAGCGGGGCGACATCTCACGACGCATCTCGAGCACTCCGAAAAGCCGGCGTTGCCCGGATCGATGTGGCCGCATTTGCCCGCGGAGTCGGCGGTTTCAACAATCGCAAAGCGACCGTCTCAAGTGAAATGCAAACTGAATCCCCCCCTTAATATGGCCCTCTGGGCTCCGCTGGTATGTCGCACCTGCCGGGTGCGACATAGTACTCCGTCGCACTGCCCCCCAAATGATTTCCTTGGCCCGTCGGATCCATTATCGTCCAAATCTAACGAAGCCTTCGATGGGCAAAGCCACTCGACGCCACCCCTTCAAGAGCAAGCAATCGCACGAAAAAGATTGGTGGAAACCTGATTGCCGCTAACTTAACAGGGAAAGTCTGGACTTGTGACGATATTTGCATGGCCGTACACTGCTTGGTTTTCCGTCTCGAACGAAAACTTTAAGTGATTGAAGGACTTCGCACAAACTACATGTGTCGAATTGCATTCGTTATTTTGATACTGGCTTCCCTGCCGTTGTTTTCACCAGCGGGTTTGTACGCGCAGGAATCGAGGAGCGAAAGTGAATCGGAACCCGTAACAGTCGGCGTTAATCCCGAGCAGATGACCGGTCATGAAACCATTAGCAAGCCCAAAACTAGTCCGAGTTTGTTAGAGGAATTTTTCTCGAGTCCACTCAACTATTTCTTGGTTTTGGTTGTTTGCCTTTACGTCTATTTGATGTTTGTTCAGCCGCGAGGCGTTCGCCAGGAAAAGAAACTGCAATTGCAACGATTGAACAACCTAAAGAAAAACGACCGCGTGGTGACTTCGGCCGGAATTCACGGCATCGTGTCCAATATTAACGTTGACGCGGGAACGGTCACTCTCCGTGTCGACGAAAGCTCAAACACTAAACTGACGATTGATCGGGATTCGATTCGATCGGTCGCCAGTTGATTACTATTACTTCCCGCAACCTTCCTTGATAGCGAAGCCAAAAACTTCGCTGAATCCAACGTACGGACTGACTAGCAGATGTTTGGAAATTTCTTTCTAGAATTAATAGCTCAAGCTCCCTCGATGACTGGGGGCGTGCCGGCTCTTGGAGATGGCGCGGCTACCGCAAAAGATTGGTACTCGGGATTAGCAAATCTCGGCATCATGGCCGGAGCAGTTTTGATCCCATTTATTTTAAGCAGGTTCATTTCGAACAAGCTCAAAATGCCAACGCATATGACCGCGTTTTACCTGATCATCCTGTCCGTGCTGTCCACCTCCCTCATTTTGAGTTTTGTGTTGACTGGCTCTTTGAAGATGACATGGGGGCCGGAAATCGTTGGCGGTACAAATCTCATTTACGAGATCGATCGTTCCGCTGGCGGCAAAAAAACTGTGACGGCCAAAGACTTTTTGGTGCCACTTTCGAATCGCTTGAATCCCTCCGGAACCAAGGAGTTAATGATACGCCCAATTGGCGAAGATCAAATTGAAATAACCATCCCCAAAGTAGACGAAACGGAATTGGCGGAGATAAAACGGCAAATCACAGACTCCGGGATTTTGCAATTTCGTATCGTGGCAAATGCCAATGATCACAATGACATCATTAAGGTTGCGACACTGCAAGCAGAAAGTCCGGACCAAAACGTACGATTAAAACGCGATATTGTGATGACCGACAAAACAACCGGAGAAGAACGAGTTGTCGGGACTTGGCGAACATTGGGGCGTGGAGTTGAAGAGGACGGAGTAAGGCAAATAACTGGCTATCAATCCGGAGACCTCATTCGAAATTCGCAAACCGGCCGTCTAATTTTGCCTCCTCAATCCGAAAAGCCAAACGACTTCGAAAAATGGCTCGCTTCCCAAGGTATTAGTGATGCGGATGTCTTGTTAGCATTGGAAAAAGGGGGAAAGCCGTACGTCGAAGTCAATGGCAGCGACTTGACGCGCGCTAAAAAGGAAGTTTCCAAAAACGGAGGTTATGAAGTCAACTTCACCATGTCCGTCGGCGGTGGCGACAAGCTCATGAGACTAACGGGAGCGAACTTGCCAAATCCTCAGAGCGATTTTAAACGACGCATGGCGATCTTGCTTGACGGGAAAATTTTGTCTTCGCCAAGCTTGAATTCAACGATACGCAGTCAAGGACTAATCGAAGGAAGATTCTCGGAGAAAGAAGTTGACTTTCTAGTCGGCATACTAAACTCGGGAGCCCTCCCTGGTGCGCTCAGCAAGACTCCCATCAGTGAAAACTCGGTCGGAGCGAATATGGGTGTAGATGCGATTACCAAAGCGGGTTTTGCAAGTGGATTCTCGTTGGTCGTTACGATCTTGTGCGTGCTTCTCTATTACCGTTTTTCCGGCGTGATCGCGACATTCGCGTTGTTGTTGAATCTCGGCATGATTATCGCTTGCATGATACTTATCAAGCAGCCTTTGACTCTCTCTGGAATTGCGGGACTTGTTCTATCAGTCGGTATGAGTGTTGACGCAAACGTTCTGGTTTTTGAACGAATCCGCGAAGAAACAGAGAAGAAAGCCACAGCTCGGATGGCGATCCGAAATGGTTTTGATCGAGCATGGACGACTATTTTCGATTCGAATTTGACAACATTGATTTCAGCAATAGTCCTGTACTTTGTTGGAACAGAACAGATTAAGGGTTTTGCGATAACGTTGATCATAGGGCTAGTAATTAGCTTATTCACGGCTGTTTTCGTGACGCACAAGATATTTGAAGTCGCTGAAAAATGGAAATTCCTTTCGCTTAAAATGTCCGATTTTGTAAACACGGGTCGAAAAGCACTTTTCGGAACGCAGGACGTCGATTTCATGAAATATCGATTTATCTGTTACACGATTTCAATGAGCTTGATGGTCGGTGGGCTTATTTTAACCGGACTTCGTGGCAGACAAATTTTGGATATCGATTTCAACGGTGGAACTTCGGTGGTGTTTACTTTGGACAAAGGGATGCCCGTGGATGATGTGCGCGCCATCTCCAATAGGGCCTTTGCGATCGATTCCGCTGGCCTTCCAATCCAAACTTCATTGACCAACGTCGAAATGTCCGGTCGAGACAAGAATACAGTGTACAAATTGGATGTTTCGATCAAGGATTCAAAGGACGTAACTTCTCGTTTAGTCAATGGATTCGCCGAAAGCAAAACGGCGGGGCTTGTTACGTACGATGTCATTGTGGAGCAAACCGCAAATCCCCAATCAAACTCTTGGACTTCCAAAAGCAATATTCAACTGGTTTCATTCCGAAATCAGGAGGCAGAGGTAAAGTCAGATGGAGAAGTAAAACAAGATCCCGCTTTGCAAACGTCTAGCGCCCGCGCAGGTGTAGTACAAACCGATGTCAGTTCCATGTGCTCCTTCAATCTTCATTTTAAAAGTGGGAAAAGCGGAACAGCTAGAATGAATTCAATGCAAGTTACAGAAGCGTTGATTGCGGCTGCTCAGTCAGCTCAAAAAACGTTGGTTGAAGCTCAGATTGAAAGGACTCCGAAAGAAGCGATTGGTTGGACGCAAGAGTCGTCGGTCGGATATTCAGATTGGAAGGTGACTTTGCCCTTTGATTTAGCAACTGGAAACGAAGTAATCAGTAAATTGAAGGATACCTTGCGACTGCAACCGGTTTGGGAATCCGTTAGCAAAATTGAGTCCCGCGTTGCCGGTGAGATGCAGCAGCGAGCGGTGGCTGGACTTTTATTAAGCATGGTTTTTATTGTCGCGTATATCTGGTTCCGATTTCAACGACTGGCATATGGTGTCGCTGCTGTCATTGCAATTTTCCACGACGTGCTAATAACCTTGGCATTTATTGCCGCTAGTCATTGGCTATTTAAGCCTTTCGGGTTCTTGCTCATCGAGGATTTTAAAGTTTCTCTTACGACGATTGCAGGTTTTTTGACGATCATTGGCTATTCACTTAACGATACGATTGTGGTGTTTGACCGAATTCGAGAGGTGAAGGGAAAAAGCCAAAATTTGACGGACCAAATGATCAATGCAAGCGTGACTCAAACTTTGAGCCGTACCTTGTTGACCTCTTCCACCACGATTATCGCGATCGTTCTGATGTACATATACGGGGGAGAAGGGATACATGGATTTGCCTTCTGTCTATTTGTTGGAATCGTTTTCGGCACGTATAGTTCCATATTTATCGCCTCGCCAATCCTTGTTTGGTTTGTCAAGAGAGAGCAAGCAGCAAAATTGGCCGCAAAGGTCAACGGTTGATTGTGGCTCGATGGTCCCCACCGAGATTCACCGCAATCTCCGCACTCAACACGCGACCGAAAAAATCAACACCGAGAATTTAATGGCAGCTAGAATTAGTACAGAGAACTAGAATTACGGCGGAGACCGCCTCGCCACAATCTTTCGTTCAAGGAAATCGAACCATGTCCCAGGAATATTTGCAACTAGAAATTCTAGACGTCCCAGAAAAGCGCTGCTGCAATATGACCTACGCGGTCTGCGGCTTGTTTGGTGGAATCGCCCTAACCCTCGTCTTGGTTGTGGCCTTTTGGTTCGGTCGACAAACTGTTGGGGAAGGTTCCGAGCATAGCACTTGGAATGGCATTTCCAAGGATCGCATCCCTCCAGAATTCCTATCTGCCAGCGGATCACATGGCGGGTCGAATATGGCGGTATGCACAGGCATGGTAGGTGATGATGCAGAGGGCTTCTTTGCTTTGGATTTCCTAACGGGCGATTTAAAGGGGTGGGTTTACTATCCCAAGCAAGGTGCTTTTGGAGGATTGTTTATGACAAACGTACTACCGCAATTAGGCCCAACCTCGAAGAATCCAGAGTACCTCCTAGTCAGTGGTCAAACCAGTTCGGTGGCGATTGGTGGAAACGTTCGACTCGCAGGCTCGCTGATTTATGTGGTCGACATGCGTTCGGGTTATTTTGCAGCGTATACCGCTCCGTGGAATAAAACCCTCGAATCTTCGGCGGGCGCACCACAGGGTGGAATGTTGATCTTTGTCAGCGGTGGCCAGATTCGCGAATCTATGCTTGGTGCCCGGAAGCCTGTGGCTCCACAGCCGCCTGGTGTTGGAGCACAAGGTGCGAATCCAGCCGGTGCGAATCCAGGCGCTGCAAATCCAGGCGCAAACCCTGGCGCGGCTGCGAATCCAGGTGCTGCAAATGATCCCAACAAACCTGCAAACCCAAACAATAAAAAACCCAAGTAAGAACGCGTAGATGGCAATAAGTGAGTGGGTCAGCGGACGAGTATTCAAATTCGTCCACGGAAATAATCTTGTTTATAACACCTGTTGGGAAGACCCTAGGTTGGACCGACAAGCACTTGAACTAACCCATCAAGATCGCGTGTTGGTGATCACTTCGGCCGGCTGCAATGCTTTAGATTACCTGCTCGCTGGTGCCGGACATGTATACGCGGTCGACATGAATCCGCGTCAGAACGCTTTGCTAGAACTCAAATTGTCCGCTATCCGGAATCTTGACTACGACCGTTTTTTCCAAATGTTTGGTCAGGGCTACCTGCCAAATGCGGAATCCGTTTACGCGTCCCATTTGAGAAAATCGCTATCGCCAACCAGCCGAAAATATTGGGACCGATGGATTCGATTCTTCGACAACCCTGCCAAGTCGTTTTATTTCCGCGGAACCTCCGGTGCCTTCGCGAGGATGATTGGAATTTACATCAATCGTATCGCTCGTTGTCGAAAGGAAGTTCAAGAAATATTGGATGCGCCGTCGTTGGCCGATCAGCAAGAAATTTATTCCAGAACACGAGGCAAAATTTGGTCCAAAACTCTCCGCTTTGCGATGAATCGCGACACCACGCTCAGCATGCTAGGTGTGCCGAAAGCTCAACGCAAGCAGATTGATGAACAGTATCCAGGCGGAATAGTTAAGTTTGTCGAGGATTCGCTCGAAGCTGTCTTCGCAAAGATTCCAATCCAGGATAATTATTTTTGGCGAGTTTATGTGACCGGCAGCTACACCCCAGCATGTTGCCCCGAGTATGTCAAAGAGTCGAACTTTGAGAAGCTGCGCGACGGATTGATAGACAGATTGACGGTTAACACAGACTCGGTTCAGGGATTCCTCGAAAAGCATGACGGACACATCTCGCGATTTGTGTTGCTCGACCATATGGATTGGTTGAGCGATCATTACTTCCCATTGCTGGAGTCGGAATGGCAGGCAATCTTGAGTCGAGCCGCACCGAAGTCCAGAATTTTGTGGCGGTCGGGTGGTTTGAGGACCGAGTTCATGAACGAAGTCACCGTCCAGAGAAATGGTCGATCCGTAAAATTGCCAGAACTATTAAGCTTCAACAGTGATCTCGCAAATCGACTCCATCAACTGGATCGAGTGCATACCTATGGAAGTTTCTACATCGCGGACCTCATCGGGTAGATCTCGAATTTAGGAATCATTATGCATCTGCCTGTAGGTTTTCGATTTGCCGGAGTTGTCGGCGGGATCAAGAGTCGCGTTGGCGCTCGCGACATAGCACTCATCGTCTCGGATACACCTTGTGTGGCTGCTGGAGTGTATACGACGAATCAAATTGTCGCCGCCCCGGTTGTCGTCTCTCGTAGCCGCACACCATCGAAAACGATCCGCGGAGTCGTGGTAAACAGTGGAAATGCAAACGCTTGCACAGGAACTCGAGGCCACCAAGATGCCGTTGAAATGACAAGGCATGCGGCAACAGCCATCGATCCTACGGGCAATTTGACAGCCGAACAATTTGTCGTAATGAGCACTGGTATCATTGGGCGGTTTTTGCCGATGGAGAAGATCAAAGCAGGAATCACGGTTGCCGCCAAGGAATTGGCATCGACCGAACAAGCGTTCTTAAATGCCTGCGATGGCATTCTCACAACGGATATCGCTAGAAAAACGACCGAACGAAAATTCCGCCTTGGTGAGCGTGAAACGCACATTGTAGGAATGTGCAAGGGCGCAGGAATGATCGGACCCAAGATGGCTACGATGTTAGCTATTGTCATTACGGACGCGCCTCTCGAACCTGCCCAGGCCCAACGATTGCTTCAATCCGCCGCCAATAAGTCGTTCAACTGCATTAGTGTCGAGGGACACATGAGCACCAACGACTCGCTCGTGATGCTTGCAGCGCAACCCACGACCACCCTTCCTGCTCTTCAAGGAGCGAACGAAGCGGAATTTGCAAAACAACTTGATGATATGGCGATTGAATTGGCAAAGAAAATTCCAGACGATGGAGAAGGGGCCACGCATCTTATCGAAATCCGAATCCAAGGTTCGAATACCGACGCAGATGCAGACGCGGTTGCACGCAGTGTTGCGCTGAGCAACCTTGTAAAGACTGCGATCACGGGTGGCGATCCCAATTGGGGTCGTATCGTGTCCGCCGCAGGCTACGCGGGCGTTCCGATTCGACCGGATCACACTGCCCTTAAGATCAATGGAATCCCACTCTTTGAACGGGGCGAGCCTCTGTCGTTTGATGCCACAAAAGTGAGTCACTCGATTAAGGCGAGTAAACTTACTGAAATCGATCTGCAAGTTGGCCTGGGGTCAGGTAAAGCCACCCATTGGACAACCGATTTAAATACGGAATATGTTCGATTCAACTCGGAATATTCGACGTAGACTTCCCACTCAGTTCAAACCTTCGTTTAATCCCGTTTAACAACGAGCTGCCGACGACTGCTGTGCAGCTTAAGCGGACGTTTATAACGCGATGTGGCACTTTATTTTTTCCCCTGTCGGCGTTTTTCTTCGAAAAATTCGGTCAACACTCGACCGCATTCAATCGCCAACACACCACCCTGAATTTTGCATTGATGATTCAGTCTTGAGTCCGACAGAAGTTGGTACATCGACTCGACAGCGCCCGCTTTACGATCGATCGCGCCATAGAAAACGCGAGGAATCCGCGATTGCAAAATTGCTCCTGCGCACATGGGGCACGGTTCCAAGGTGACATACAAATCGCAATCGATTAGCCTCCAGGACTTCCGCTGCGCAGCGGCTTGCGTGATCGCAATCATTTCCGCGTGAGCTGTGGGATCCGCCAAGTTTTCGCGTTGATTGTAAGCGGCGGCAATGATCTGATGTTTGTGAACAATGATCGCACCAACAGGAACCTCATCCTCTGAGGCCGCTTGCTGTGCAAGTTCGATTGCGCGTCGCATAAAATGTTCGGCCCCGAAGGGAAGCAAGGACGAAGCGTCCTCGTCTAAGTTTTCCATGGAGTTCCTGCGAAGCTTGCTCAAGGAATTACTATCGTGGCCGACGCTGCTAGCGTCGGCTCGGCTGCAAATATCCGCTTAGCCGCAAATATCGGCTCGGCCGCTCGCGCCAGCTCGGATGCCAACTTCGGCTCGGATGCTGGCAGCATCCGCCACGTACGCATTCTATTGTAGCTTGAGCGGCATCACTTCGCGGGCTACGGCCCCCGGATTGAATGGACGTGGGATCGCATTCGAATCGATGATTACGGGTGGCCCAATGTCAGACGCTTGCCCCCCTTCGTTCCATAACATCTGCGAATCGATCAGGCCATTGTTTCCACTTCCACCATTGAATCCGTAAGCTTTCGAAGTGATCGAACCTGGATCCACCCAAATGTTGCTCTCATCGACTCGTATGGTACCAAGGTCCTGGTCAAGATTTCGACGTTGTGCTTCGTAGAAAACCCAAACTCCTAGGAAAGTATTTTGTGCTGTTAGCAAGTCCGCCAGGGCGGAAACACTATCGCGGGCTGCCGTGGGGCCCGAAGCAAGGCTTAAGCTCTCACGAATTTGCCGCAAGTCTTCGTTGATGGTTATCTGCTGTGCGGCGATTCGAACAGCGTATCGCTGCAACTCAAAATTGTACTGGTTGTAGCGAATGTTTCGCAATTCAGAGCGCAGAGTTTGCCACACGGTGTCTTCAAATCGGTAGTAAGTTCGTTTGGCTTGTTGGTACTCAATGAGAACTTGTCGATACGAGTTTCGTTCTTGCATGCGAGTGAGAGGAGAGTCCCACTGCAATCCTGCCCGCAATCGCCCTGTTTTCCCTCTCAACGACAAGGGATTGTCGTTTATGTTTTGCATATCGCCGGAGAACACTACATCCAATGTGCTTTCTAGATTGTCTGCAACAACCTCTATCGACCGCCATGAATCGACGAGTCCAGCCCGCGTATTCATCCAGTCCAAGCGATTCGTCCTTGCGATTTCTACTGCTTCCTCTGGCATAATATCCACGGGTGGAAGAACAACGCTTTCGATTCTCGCACGAGCCTGCAACACCTGAAGTGCCAAAACATCTTCAGCAAATTCCGCAAGGATACTTTGACTTGGTAGCAGCGCCTGGTCTCGCAACGTTTCGAAAAGCTTTCTTCCGTCCTTTTCGTCGCGTTTGGTCAGCAATTGTCCAAGATCAGCATCAAGCTTCTTGATCTTTTTTTCACGATCTTGAAATCGCTTCTCCAGTCGTTCGACGTCCTTAGTCAAGACATCGGGCAGCGCCTTGATTTCTCCGGAATCGAGGAGCGCAATATCCAATGACTCGGTGGGCAATAGATTGCAAACCGTGGATCGTTCTTGAAGATAGACTTCACGCAATCGCGCCAACTCAGCTTCGCGGGCGCCAGAGACACTTCGTAGTTTGTCGATGTCTTGTCGAAGCTGAGAGAAGTCTTGATCTAGTAGTCTGCGTCGGATCGATTCGATCTTGTTTATTTGACCTCGAATCTCACTGACAGCCGTGGCCGTATCATCGTTCCATTTCAATGTCCGATATTTGGTTCCCGTGTCCTTTTCAATTTGAATGGGACTTAGTTCCAACAATTTCGAATTGCTGTCACCGATGAAATTGCGCAAATCGGCCACCTGGTCTCGTCGTTCTTTTAGCTCCGAACTGATCAAATTGAACTGATTTAAGATCGGATCTTTGATTTCAATGCAAACATAAGGCGGCAACCCCAAAGTCACTTTGAAGTTATCCATCGACTGCTCATAATTGAATCGCAATTGCAGCAAATTCGCTTGCGACCCAATTAACGATTGACGGGCCTGAGCAACCTGGAGCTGTTGGCTTGGTATGGCATCTTGGCTGGCAGGGATAACAAGCAGTTGCTCTCGGAGAGTATCTTCGAATCGAGCAAGATTCTCTCTCTGTCTTGCTACATTTTCTACTGCATTGCTAATTTGAAGTTGATTTTGCACTAAGCCAAGGAAGCCGCCCACGGCTGGAACAGCACCACCTCCGCCACCGAAGCCGCCGCCTGTATTGTTCTGAACGGTCCCAACAGTACCAAAGCCTCCTCCCAAGCCCGTAAAGCCTTGCAACCCTGCACCCCCAAACAAACCACCTCGACGCGTAGGGCCAGGTTCCGCAGCACGACCAACCGTAACTGTCGTATAGAAACCGGTACGATATCGCTCAAAGGCCCTAACATTGTACAAGAGTGTGCGCTCCGCCAATGTCAACCGTTCCATGACCACATCTCGACCACCACCGCGAAGCAATGGTTGAATCAAACTAAAATCGAGCAAGGTGGTTGCGCTCTGCGTGTCAGGTCCCGATAATTGCCATGTCAAGGAGTTGGCGAAACCTGCTATCAAAGTTGCACCATTGGTAAACTGACGTTGCAGCGCCAAGCCACGGGGACCTTTGGAAGATGTTGACGCATTAAGCAAGGACTGGCTCTGTCCGCCATTTCCTCGCCTCAACGCTCCATCCGCAGTGTAGGACGTACTGTAGCCTGCAAACAGCTGGTTTCCCAAAAAGAACCGTTCTGAACTAACGTCGAGTGCAGAAAGATAAAGCGTCTCAATCTCAGATTGATAGACAGTGTTGTGGAGCACTGCTGTCTTGACAGCTGAATCGGCATCGAGAACCAACACTCCGCGCTCATCCAGTGGCAGATACTGCCACCAAATGGGGTTCTCGGCTGTGTTGGTTTTGCCATTAACGTCCCAGAGTGGATACCCTTTCTTGCCATTGAGTACCTTCATGTACTGGTGCGACGTCGGGTCGTCCTCAGGCATTGGCGGCCTATCTGGATTGAATGGATCGAACATGCGAGATGCTCGGTCCATCTGAATGCTTGGAATTGCCGGCGCGCAGGCGTCGGCTATTTTCTCATTGATAACGTTCGTAACTTCTTGATCTGCTCGATTGCGGTAATGGGCTCGATTGCATCCTGTCGCTACGAATATCGAATAAGTCGATCCTGCGATGTACGACAATTGCAAGCTAAACTTCAACCAATTCCGTTTGCGAGTTTTATCACTCATTTCAGAACCGCCGCCACAAAAAAAGGAATCCTGGAACTCATCTTTCCCTTCTTTCGGCTTTTAACGAACCTACTGTTGATTCCCGGAATACCAACCTTGCACGAATTGCGCAGTCTCACTGTCTTTCCGATTCTTCCGAAAGTCCCATGCCTATGCTAGCAGATAGACAGTACCATCTCCCCCGTTCGGCATTTCGCGGTAACCAGATCATCCGATGGTCATCCAACAAATGTCTTAAGCTGCTAGCGTCAGAGTTTTTTACAAAAAAGCAACTATTGTTCGCCTGGATTGGTTTCGAAGA
>JANLRK010000122.1:0-3009 GCA_031361585.1 Pirellula sp.
AAGGAATCCCCGAACCAGGAACAATTCAACGAGTGCCTTTTCGGCATATGCCTAGCCCTTCGCGGGGCCAAACAGAATGAAACATTGTTCCCTTTGTTACAACATCGGTTGTCACGTCAGAACTTAGCCGGTGGTGAAACCGGTGAAACCACCGGAATCGGAGCAAATGTCGAGTTCGAGTCCCGGAGGGACGACAGATCGTTGATGCTATCGTCCCTTCGGGACTGTGCACGAGGTGTGATCATTCGGACCGGGGTTTGGCAACCCCGGCTAAGATCTGTCAGTCCTTCGGACTTAAAACAGTGCAACTTCAAAACTTGCGCGTCGTGCCGCCGCTCGACAAATGGCTGTCTCAGTTGCTCACTGAGCTCGGCAAGAATGTCTTCCAAGACGCATAACGAGGATCATTGAGAGTTATCGCCATGCCGGGATTCGTGTGGGGACGAATCGGAGTCGTCAGCAACTTCATCGAAGCTTGAATGGGAGTTCGCCCTCCCTTCTTACTATTGCAAGACGTGCATGAACAAACCACGTTTTCCCAAGTAGTTCTTCCACCTTGGGATCGCGGAACGACGTGGTCAAGGCTCAATTGACTCATCGGACGGGTCTGAGCGCAATACTGACATCGATAGCCGTCGCGGGCAAAAAGTGTCTTACGGTTGAATCGAACGGTGGATTTTGGCACTCGATCATACAATACTAGCCGGACAATTCGAGGGACTTGCAACTCTCTAGTTGGCGTTCGAATGAAATCCTCACCCTTCTGTTTTTCTAGCGCATGCAGATCAGAAAGCTCGCACCAATTCTCGAAATCGTAATTTGCATATTGCTCATCTTCGATCACGATGACCTCGGCACAACCCCGGTAAAGTAACGTCATGGCGCGCCGAACGTCAATAACACGCACCGCCATATAAAAACGATTCAATACCAAAACACTGCAATCTAACGCAGAGCTCTCGCTCATCCTGACTCCTCCCGGTGGGTGATCGCTCATAATCCGAAACACTGAAGGTCATCCGCGATCCTAGCATAACCAATTTCTGCAGGGCTCGCCAACTTCCAAGAAAGAACTTCACAATTTCAAAGAACTGGGGTTAATGCTCGAACTGACTTGAAGGCGCCAATGTCACGCACGAAAACCGTATAAAAACCCAATGGAAAACGAACTTGAATACTTTTATTGCTAGCGTAGTCTCAGTTTTGGCGCCCA
This sequence comes from Pirellula sp., assembly GCA_031361585.1. GTDB lineage: Bacteria > Planctomycetota > Planctomycetia > Pirellulales > Pirellulaceae > JBKCUI01. The sequence continues at coordinate 1,214 of JANLRK010000122.1, forward strand.
TGTTTTGGGTCGGGACTTTGCTCGGTTTGCCAGGCAATTGGGGATTGGTAGTCCTTGCGGCAACCCTGGCCTATTTCGTTAACGATGCTGTGCACATCGATATTCATTCCCCGACGGTGGCTGCAATTTTGTCTTTGGCAGTACTCGGAGAATTCGTCGAGCTCCTGGCTGGGGCTGCGGGTGTTAAACAGCTTGGGGGGTCGCGACGGGGGGGAGCATTGGCGGTTCTAGGATCCATTGTCGGAGCCATTGCAGGAGTATTTATTGGAATTCCCGTGCCGGTTGTAGGAAGTCTAATTGCTGCGCTCTTGTTCGGCGGGATAGGCGCGTTTGGTGGTGCCGTGGCGGGAGAACGATGGAACGGCAAGGGATGGAATTTAAGTCTTCGCATTGGCTTAGGCGCTCTGTTCGGAAAGATGCTTGGAACACTCCTCAAGACCATCTGCGGCACAGTGATGCTCGCGTTGCTGTTGTATGCGGTGTGGACTTGATTGCGTTGATAGTTTTTTTAGCCAGGAAGCAGAATTATCCAGCAGGACGAGCCTGCGGTATTTTTGAATTCCACTGATTGACCGGTGGATCGCTCGGGCTGACCCTCGAGCGACCCACCAACAGGCGTAACCGTACCTGTGCGTCGCGGGTCCCTAGGACAATGCGATTTTTTAATGAAAAGCACCTCATCAAAAGAAGTAATTTTCCAAGACTTCTCGCAGAACGTCACCAAATTCACGTTAATCCGTTCTTTTCGTAGCGGAACCTGTCAAAGGTTTCGAGGGAGGTGTTGCCTACTTCCGCAACCAACGAAATGCTTGACGCATTCCGCTTCAAACGCTGCGCCGAGGTGGCGTTCGCCGAGAAGTGTCAAATTTCCAAATTACTTTTACGGCGTTCCATCGTTCGCACCGTACCGCCTACATAATCGCAAGGTTATCTCGGTGGATGACTTCCTCGTAGGGGCACTGACCAAGGATCTGCTCGATTCGATCCGAGCGGCAGCCGCGAATTTGCTTGACTTGATTGGCGCTGTAATTGATTAAGCCACGCGCTATCTCGAAGGACTGTTGATTGACGACAGAGACGATGTCCCCCTTTCCAAAATCGCCATCGACTTCCCTAATTCCGATTGCCAAAAGACTTCGGCCGTCGATGCACATGGCCTTGGCCGCTCCATCATCCACAGTCAGCTGGCCTGTTGTCTGCGCTGAAAATCCGATCCATCTCTTTCGAGGTGTTATCGCTTTTGACTGCGGTAAAAAAAGGGTCCCTGTTGTCTCACCCTTCGCAAGTTGAATCAAAACATTTGGCTCCCGCCCCCACGCGATGATCACGGGCTGACCGCTCATGGTTACAAACTTGGCGGTAGTCAGTTTGCTGGCCATGCCCCCTTTGCTGACGCCGGTCTTGCGATCGCGGACCATCTCTTCGATCCGATCATCAATTCTCAAAACGGTCGAAACGACGTTTGCTTCGGGATCTCGCGGGTCCCGATCAAAGAGCCCGCGTACATCGCTGAGAATAGCCAGTACACTGCCCTCTAAAAGGCCGGCAACCATGCCTGCAAGTCGATCGTTGTCTCCGAAAGTCGTTTTCAATTCGTCGACAGCTACCGTATCGTTTTCGTTGATAATCGGGATCGCCCCCATCTCCAACAACCGACGCAGTGTGTTGCGAACGTTGAGATAAGCAACGCGATCATCCAGTTCCGAAGCCGTCAACAATATCTGGGCGGCATGCCGACCGTGTTCCGAAAACGTCTGCTCGTAGACTTGGATCAAGTGAGTCTGCCCGATGGCTGC
>JANLRK010000130.1:0-1490 GCA_031361585.1 Pirellula sp.
TGAAACAAAACGCAGGAGCTCGTTTCATATGACGATTCCCGCTGAGTCTCCATTGTGGCCAGGCTTGACTGGACCTGGTGACGATGAAATATTTTGTGTCGAGCGCTTCGACTCGCGGCCACTGAATGTAAGCCGAGATCCTACGGCGACGCTCATCTTCAACCTGTGGCGCAGCAATGATGAACTGAGAATTGCGGCTAAGTTGGAAGATACAGCGCCCGCGCTTTTCGACGGGTTGGACGCGGAAAGCTATACGCTCGATCCACAGGGTAGCGGAGTATGGATTGCGCACGTTAATTACAAGATTCGCAATCAATCATCGGAGTCCTTCGATACAACTGGCGCGACGGTCCACGTAACGCAGAGCTTTGGTACTAATCGCTTTGGAACGTTGGCTCCTGATTTCCAAGGGGCGATCGGAGTTAGCGACGACAAGGTAGATGGCGTCGACATCACTATCCCAGCCTATAAGTTTTCGGAAACGCATTACATTCCCAGGATCTTTGTAAGTACTTCGTACAAAAATACTCTCTTTCAACTAACAGGCAAGGTCAATAATTCGAGCTTCAAAAGCTTTGCAGCTGGGGAAGTACTCTTTCTTGGTTCGACCGGCCAACGTCGTGGACGGGAAGATTTTGAAATTACGTACAACTTCGCGGCCAGTCCGAACATCGACTCCATCGTGTTTACGCCAGATATCACGGTCCTCAATAAAGAGGGATGGGACTACATGTGGCTTTTCTATGCTGACGAGGTAGACGGCGATGCACATCGGATAGTACGAAGACCGAAGGCTGCCTATGTGGAACGGGTCTACGAGCGCGGTGACTTTGGTCTCTTAGGATTGAGTGCATAATGCCACAGCGCGGTGATCCATTATCGATTAGCGCCCGCGACTGGACGGACATGCAACGAGTTGTAGACAAATATCGCAACGGGGGAGTCTCGTTCGAGGCGCCCGCACAGCTAAGTTCCAATCGCAATCCGACGATCGTCAAAATCCTAAATGAAACGGGCGATCCTCTCGAACAATGTGGAATTGTTGGATTGGGCGAACCGGTAATTCTACCTGCCGACAATGAGATGGAGTTTATTCGGAACATTGCCTTCAAGGTAACGCCTCCAACGCCTGGTCGCTGGGGAGTGCTTCAAACTCCCGTCGCTGCCGGTGAGATAACAACCGCGATCGTTGCCGGTGTTGTTGCCTGCAAAATCAATGTCATCTCTGCGGTCAAACCCAACTTATTCGTAGATGCAGTTGCCCCAGATTTCGCTGAGTTACAAGTGAGCGATGTTGGCGGAAATGCTCAAATCCTCTGGCGGGCTGGCGGCACTGGCACCCAATGGGCAATCGTCCGGATCGGCAACACAACATGCTCCGAGAGGCTCGAAAAGTTCGTCATGTTAAGCGATTGGTCGGACGATGGTTTTGCCGTCGCTCGTTTCACGCTGATCGAAGAATCGGTAGCGGACGTAGTAGGAATTGTCGA
>JANLRK010000155.1:0-6657 GCA_031361585.1 Pirellula sp.
CATCGAGGCCCCAGGCCAAGATTCGTGGGCTAACGTGTTGCTGCCAACTCTATCGCTAAAATAGTTCGGCGGTTCGACTGTAAGCCAGACGTGACCGCTTTCCTCGGTGTACTTGGCGGCATTGGTAAGTAGGTTGATAAGAACTTGTTCCAGCCGCGCGGCGTCGGCGTGGAGCCAGATCGGTTCTGGTGGCAACGACACTGTAAGTTCATGTCGTTTTCGCTCGAGCAGTGGGCGAACGGACTCAACGGCACCGTCAACAATGTCGCGCACGGCGACGGGTTCTCGGCGTAGCTGAACTTTGCCCGTTGTGATGCGGGACATTTCGAGCAAGTCATCCACGAGATGTTGAAGTTGTCCCAATTGACGTTCAATGATACGGCGCGCTTGGAGGTGCGTCGGACATTCGTTTTCTTGCTGTAGTCCTAGCAATTTTATGGCGTTGCCGATGGGAGCAAGTGGACCGCGAAGTTCGTGCGCGAGCATCGCAAGAAACTCGTTTTTGCGATGATCGGCTTCCTTAAGTGCCTCCCAGAGGACCTTCAATTTTTCATGGTGTCGTTGCGTGGTGAGGTCCGTGACGATCAGACCGACCGCCGCACCGCAATCCGGCGGAAGGGCGTTGAAGGTAAGAAATACTGGAATTAGTCCGCCGCTGGAATTCTGCACATGACTTTCACCCTGGCTGAAACCAGCGCGGCTTTGTTGAAGTAAATCTTCAAAATCAGTTTGAGCATCGGTTGGCATGAAGTCGCGGAAATCCACGCCCATCAGTCGCTCCAGCGGCCTTTCGACTAAATCGGCAAAGTGCCGATTACAGTAAGCGATAGCGCCTTCGTTGCTGAGCGTGATCGCGCCCTGCTGCATCTTTTCTACGAGCAGTCGGTAGGGACGGTCAGCGGTCTCAAGTGTGTACACGCGTGCTCCATTCGGCACGTCTACTACAAACGCATCCACCGTCCCGCTGCGAATGGCTCGAATTGTCTCCTCGGCCTCTTCCAGACGTAATTGCAGCTCGGCGATCTCGGTGTGGTCGCTGCGGTCGGTGTGGTCGTTCGTATTTGTCATGGACGGCCTCTATGAATTATTTGCGGCGCAGGTCCAGTCCCAACAACACTCGATCCGCGTTGGAGAGGTCGCCGATCATCCTACGCAGAGGTACGGGCAACTTCTTTACCAGCGTTGGTACAGCGATGATCTGCTCATCGATCGCTAGTTGCGGATGTTGGTAAATGTCGATGACTTCCAACTCGTAGCGTCCTTGCAGGCGCTCTTCGCAGAGGGCCTTTATGGAAGCAAATGCTTCGGTGCTTCGCGGTGTCATCCCTGTGACGTAGAGTCGCAGAACATAACGCTCCTCGGAATGAGCCCCGGCTACCATCTTTTCAAATGCTTCAGTCGTTTCGGACTCTTTTCCCGGCATCTTATCTCTCATTTGCATAGTCCTCCAGTCACTTTTCCTGCTTAGCGAGGCGCAGTTGCAATCCCACCAACGTTCGCTCGGTATTTGAGAGGTCACCCACGATCCTGCGCAGGGGTTCCGGCAATTTTCGCACGAGAGTTGGGATTGCGACGATTTGGTCGCCAGCGGTCTGCTCGTCAGTACTGGCAAATTTGTTCATGCGCGAACCCGTGGTGTTTGGTGGGATCGAGCAGACGGCTCGGCATCTTTTAGGACTTTGTCACCTTGGCGACTGATCCCCATGCGATCTCTATCCTGTCTGTTGGTTTCCTCACGGGATCGTTCCTGGTCACTGTCTCGCTTTGCAACTTCTTCTTCCGCCTCAAATTCCTTCTGCAAAGCGATGATACGAGCTTCCTGCGCCTCGCGCTTCAGAACTCGCTCTCGCTGCTTGGCTTCGACCTCTTGGTGTCGGAGCAATCGGGCGGCTTTTTCCATAGCTTCTCGTGTCTGTCGGGCTGAGCCGGTGAGGACACCCTCGGCACCGAGATACACATTTTGCAATTCCACTCCCTGGTCGGTTAGTAGGAACTCGCGGAGTTGATTCGAGTGAGCCATGCCACGCGATTTGAGCACGTACATCACCCGATTCCGCTCACCGTCCAGTTCCAGATCTCGAAGCAATAGCCATGTATCCACCAGCGTGGAAACGTTCACAACGGTCTGCTCTAAGGCCTCGTCCCCACTGGTCAAACTGGTGAGCAGCGCCGTGATCCCCTGCATCTTGAGGAAGTCGATCAGCCGAGTCAGCATCACGTTGGCGTCCTGGCGAGTGCCCACCGAGGTCAGGCTACCGACAGGGTCCATGATCACGACGCGTGGCTGAAACTCGCGCACCAGCTTGTGAATTGTCGCTAGGTGCATTTCCAGGCCATGAATTGCGGCGCGGCTGGCATGGAAGTGCAGCAAGCCTTTATCGACCCACTGCTCCAAGTCGATGCCGATGGATCGCATATTGCGCAAAATTTGGCCCGGAGATTCCTCGAATGCAAAATATAAGCAGCGCTCCCCGCGCTGGCAGGCGGCGGCTGCAAAGTGGGCCGCGATGCTGGTCTTGCCGCTGCCTGCGGTTCCAGACATGAGGACCGTGCTGCTTCGGAAATAACCCTCGCCGCCGAGCATGGCGTCAAGCCGGGGGATGCCACTTGAAATCCGTTCTGCGCTCGCAGTGTGCTGCAACCCCAGGGAGGTGACGGGCAACACACTGATGCCGTCTTCGTCTATCAGAAACGGGTACTCATTCGTTTCATGGCTGGTACCGCGGTACTTGACAATCCGCAGTCGCCGCGTCGACATCTGATCGGTCACCCGATGGTCCAGCACAATGACGCAGTCCGACACGTACTCCTCCAGGCTGTGTTTGGTGAGTGTTCCCTCGCCGCTTTCACAGGTGATTACGGCAGTCACGCCCTTGTCCTTCAGCCAACGGAACAAGCGTCGCAATTCGCCTCGCAGGATGGCGATGTTGGACAAACCGCTAAAGAGCGCTTCAATGGTGTCCAGCACGACTCGCTTCGCGCCGACAGAATCGATGGCGAAATTGAGGCGGACGAACAGACCTTCCAAGTCATATTCACCCGTCTCCTCGATCTCATTCCGCTCGACCCTCACGAAGTCCATGGCGAGTTTTTTTTGCTGGACGAGATCATCCAAGTCGAAGCCCAGCGAACGGACGTTCTGAGTTAGTTCCTGGGTCGTCTCCTCGAAGGACATGAACACGCCCGGTTCTCCGAATTGCGTGGCTCCCCGAACCAGAAATTCCATCGCCAGTAGTGTCTTGCCGCAGCCTGCGCTTCCGCAGACTAGCGTCGGGCGGCCACGCGGCAGTCCACCCCCCGTGATTTCATCTAATCCTTGTATGCCCGTAGGAGCCTTGGCTAAGCCAGGGTTGACTGGTGCCTGGTGATCGACGGTTTTGCTCATTTTGATGCTCGTAAATTGAAAACACCAATCTCTTGGTGTAGGTCGAAGGTAGCCTACGTCAGGTACAAAAAAAAAGCCGACGTGTCGAAATCTCTGTAGAAATTTCACCCCGTCGGCCCACTTTTTATCTCGCCGATTAACTAAAAACCTGCGCCAAAAATAGTCTTCCGAATTTGCAAGGAATGCACTTACTGTTATAGTAAGGGTCGATGCACTCAAAGCCTAACATACCATCCTCCGCCCCGAACAACAAGAAACAATCACGCGAGATAGCGTGACGATTAAAGTCAATGCAGTTCTTTGGTATCGCATCGTGGACGCTGCCAAGTCCGTTATTGTTGTATCGGATCCGCCAGGAGCTGTTTATCAGCTTGCGTTGACTGGACTTCGGAATATCATCGGAAAGCATGATCTTGACGATGTGCTGCAGGAACGTGAAAAGATTAACGAACTATTGAGAGAAAGCATCGCTGGATCTACCGCCCAATGGGGTATCGAGGTCGAGAGATTTGAGATGAAAGATGTTGAACTGCCGGAGGCGATGCAACAGGTAATGGCAATGCAAGCTGAAGCGATTCGAGAGAAGCGCGCACGTATCATCAAGGCGGAAGCAGAACTGGAAGCGTCCGAGAAACTCGCGGCCGCATCCGCCAAGATGGCGGGCAATCCGGCGGCATTGGAATTGCGTCGTATGCAAATGGCCGGCTACATGTGATTCGAAGGTTGGAAACAAGCTCGAATTTTCGCAACCAGTTGAGGTTTCGTCAGCTTATCTGATGTCTCGACAAGTAAGATGTGTTTTCGCATCTCTTTACTGGTGATCCGCTTGTCCAACTCGCCCTTGGCTTCTCCTGGTCCAAGAATGACGATTCCATCAGCGTGCTCAAACTGCTGAATGACTTGATCGTAGAAGGTATTTAAGTGATTTATAAACTTTCTATCTCGCCTGTCACCAGCGACAACATCCTGTGAACCGTGCGATGAACCCGACCAGGATCCACCCGTTTCTCGAACGTGCTTTTCCACGTCCGATTCGATTTCATGAACAACTTCAACTCCATTATCAAAGCTCACCAAAATCGCTTTGCGATGGTCGATCCAAACACCGATTTTACCAGCCACGATCACTCTCCTTTAACAAAGAAACTACCTGTGTCTGGAAAATATACTGCAATTTGCATACCGCATCAATTCGCAACAGATACGGGTTGAAAAGTGTCGTTAGCCGAGCGAATCTGACAATATCGATCGTTGTTGTGACGGAATCGCACATCCGCTCATCACGCAAAAGCCCAGCTAAGTTCAATCGACTTGATTGGTGCACAATCCGCCTGTCTGGTACATGAGAGCGCAAGAGTGGACTATCCGAAAATGGGCCCTTATAGTACGCATATTCCATGTGCTGTCCCGCCAAAATCTCAACCAATGTTGACTATCGGATCGCACTTCGACGCGTGCGTTGCTGCTTTCGTCCTCCTTATTTTTTGTGCTAGGGCACAATATCTGCGTCGATTCGCTTCAATATTTGAATCCCTGCATTTTGACGGTACGTTCGGCACGGATATTGCGTAGTTATTCAGTCATCAACTTAAGAATGCGAGTAAACCCACCGAAACGGACCCTCCTAAACTGCGATTGACTTTCAGTTCAAGCTTACTACGACCTTCTAAATCGAAGAGCGTTACTTTGCCATTCTGAAAATTCTGCATCAGCGATTCTGGCTTTGTCGAGTGAGGGTTCTAATATCCCAAGATATGAAGTGGAGTTTTAACGTGCATCATCTGTGGCCAAGGACATTTTTTGGAAAAAACTCGTCTTGCAAAAGCACTTGCAAAACCATTGTACGGAATCGTTTTAAACGAAAGTTAGGCTTCCTGTGTCTTGAGGATCGCCGAATGCTCTCCGGAATTCTTGGTACTGCCGAGAGTTTCGCCGTTCTCGGTGCGTCGACGGTGACGAATACCGGTCCGACTACATTGATCGGCGATTTAGGTCTGCATCCAGGAACATCGATCACAGGGTTGGCGAGTATTACACTCATTGGAAATGTCCATCAAACGGATGCGGTCGCATTGCAAGCTCAGAGTGATTTAACCACTGCATTCAATGTTCTAGCCGGTCGAGCATCCAATTTCAACTTGAGTGGCCAGGATTTAGGTGGCCTTACGCTCGTAGCTGGCGTCTACACCTTTTCCTCGTCCGCCCAGTTGACTGGCACGCTTACTCTTGACGCGCAAGGCGATCCAAATGCTCAATTTATTTTCCAGATTGGTTCGGCGATCACTACCGCCAGCAATTCTTCTGTCAAACTCATCAACGGCGCCGATAGCTGCAATGTCTACTGGGAAGTGGGTAGTTCTGCGACGCTTGGAACCGGAACGAGCTTCAAAGGGAATCTTGTCGCGCTCACCAGCATTACCCTCAATACTGCTGCAAGTATCATCTCAGGTCGAGCATTGGCACTCAACGGTGCAGTGACGCTCGATACGAACGTAATTACTATTGGCAGCTGCAGCAGCATCTCAGGCACTAAATTCAACGACATCAACGGAAATGGATTGCGAGAAGCTTCAGACTTGGGCCTGCCTGGGGTAACGATTTTCATCGACACAAACTTGAACGGAGTTTTGAATCTCGGAGAATCGTCAACCGTGACAGGCGTCAACGGAAACTACAGCTTCGCCAACCTTGGCCCTGGTTCATACCGTATTCGCGAAATGCAAACCGCTGGTTCTACACAAACCACATCCAACCCTGCTGATATTTTAGTAGGCATTGATGACGATATTACCAACGTTAGCTTCGGAAACTTCCAATTGATTTCGATCGGCGGACTCAAGTTCAACGACATTAACGGCAACGGAGTCCAAGACGTTGGCGATGTGGGTCTTGCCGGAGTCACCCTATTTATCGATGCCAATTTGAACGGCCTCCTCGATCTCGGTGAACTATCGACAGTTACGAATGCCAGCGGCACTTATAGTTTTACAAACATTGGACCTGGCACGTATCGTGTTCGTGAAGTGCTCCCTGCTGGTTCCACGCAAACCACTCCCAATCCGCTAGATATAGTTGCCAACAGCGGGACCAACATTACAGGAATCAATTTTGGAAATTTCACCAATAGTTTCCAACTGATCGTCATCGGCGGACTCAAGTTCAATGACGTCAACGGCAACGGAGCGCAAGACGTTGGCGATATTGGTCTCGCTGGTGTCACCATGTTTATCGATGCCAATTTGAACGGCCTCCTCGATATCGGTGAACTATCC
>JANLRK010000160.1:0-35164 GCA_031361585.1 Pirellula sp.
CTTTCTAATCCGCACAGTTTGACAGAGGCCAAATGTGTTCTAAGTTTCTTGTGGCGTTACCTATGTCGAACGTCGGCTGTCACAACAGCGTTAATGCCCCAGATGCAACCGAAATCATGGCGATGAATTCAGTTTGTTTTCTGCGGGACTGTGTTTTCATGATTATGCTCGGTACAACCGAGAAACCTGTCGGAGGGTTATCCAAATGAAGAATTTCGCCTTGAAGTTGAAGCGCTTTTTGAAGAGCGAAGACGGACCAACCGCGGTTGAATACGCGGTCATGCTGTCGCTGATTATCGTCGTTTGCTTAACAGCTGTGACCAGCATCGGCAAGAATGCAAGCAGCACCTTTACCAACGTTGCAAATCAACTTGGAACTGCTAGCTAACTGTTTCGCGGCACCCCGAGTGTCGAGCTACAATGTTCGGATACTGCATCGCTGAAAATGGACCGCTGAACTCTACAAGTTTTGCGGTCCATTTTGCATTTTCACAAGTGAAAATACTTCGACGTCAACGCCGCGCGAACCGACCGCATGGTCGAACGGACGTTGTATCTTTGGGAGTCCATTTAGTTCGAATAGATCTGTTTCGGCTTTTTGCACCTCCACCTTGCATAGTGGATAGGGAGTGTGGTGTACTTGACCGCTAGAAATCTGCTGCCGACGATTCACTGAAAACAGCAAGTAACGCTCTGCTAAAAAGAAGTCGAGCGTCCCCGGTTGCGCATACGAGACTTCGCTTGCATACGAGTAGTTGAATCGGCTCTCCTCATTGCTCTTGCCTTTAGACAACCGCTGCGAACGATAATCGATCGACGAACCATTCTGAATCGTAGAACGCATCGACGCATGTTGATAAGGCAAATGAAAAAGGGTACGGGCCGCCCACACAGCCAAGGGTTGATTGCAATCGAGTGACAAGAACCAGACCCCAGGCCTGCCTGTTTCATCATGCACATAGGTTCTCAAATTGAGCTCCATAAAATTGGAGATCCATGGCACAGCGGGAGTGCCGCGAAATCGAATGTTCTTCATGAAAAACGGAACGACGCCGACATAGGCGTCCCCCTGAAAGCAATCGACAAACAAGCCTGTCGGTAGCAGGTTTTGAATACTCTCAGGATCCATACGCCAATGCAAAAATAGCAAGTCCGTCCAGCTCTGGTACATCAACGCCGAACCGCTAGGTCGTTGGCGGACAGCAAGTCTTTGTACTTCGGTTGGCGTTTGCATGGGAGTCAGCATTTCTTACTTGGCAGCAGCGGCGAGACCATACCCTACGAGTCCATTTGCAATAGCTGCGACAGCGATCGAAACCGTCAACGCAATGTAGAAACTCGTTCCACGATGGAGCAAGCCTGCCATCAACACGATGAACAAGAGTGTCGGCAAGATGAACCAAAATGTTGCCATCAGATAGTCGATCAACTCGACCGAAGTAGAACGGTCTATCTGGTGCCGTGTTACGATCACCAATAACGTGATCCAAGGGATAGCGCTGATCAGCCCTCCCCACTTTGGTGAATTCTTCGAGAGCTCTGCAACCAACGTAAAGACTACGACTGCGATGACAATTTTTGCCAAATAAAGCATAACGTACTTTCAAATTCTATGTCCAACTTCGATTCTTGTGATCAAGCCCATTGTGGCACGGCGGTCTCAGATCGTTCATTGTAAGGTTAACGCGGGAATTGTGTTACCATTGGAGAAGCCAAGCTTGGTGATTCTCAGTCGCACCCGGCAGTTGCGACCTACCGTGTGTCACTCTTGCCGAGAGTGACTTTGGGAGACCGCGTCGAACGCTCGAGACTAGTTCGACAACTTGTATCGCTAGTGCCCGCATTGTATAGTCAACGCGCGAAGTAGTTGAAAGGAACTTACAAGAGGTGATCGGCTTGAGATCAGTAGTGGCAAGATGAGCCGAAAGGATGGAATCACATGGTCTACTGTGGTACTCAAGTGGGTAACGGTGCTGCTCATCGTAAAGGTACTTTTTAGTATCCTTTCCAATTACCCAGATTACTTTCCACCCAATTTCGAATCGGACTTTTTGCTGGAACGAAAGGAATATTTTGCTGGCGCTTGGAGGCGAGCAGTACAAAGGAATTTCCCAAAGCATCGTTACTGGATGACCCGTTGTTTTGTGATGCTGTGTTCGGCGGTGGTGTTGCGCCTCATTTCAGGAGCTGCAACTGTATTTGGTGCAGACGCAATCTGGACATATCCGCTTGCTGCCTGGGCAGCCTGGATCGTGCCACTTTGCAGTCTAGAGTTCTACGAGTATTTCGATCGAAAAGGACGCTGGCAGCGTCCTCCACGTGGCTGACGCTGCTAGCGTCAGGATTACTCTGCGACTATCCACGCTTTACGCTTAGCTGCGATTCGAAAACTTCAATAGTCCGCCGTCCCATTATTTTCCCCACCATCGATTGTGATGAACCCACGGAGGATTTTTGGAGACACTTGTGACGAAAGAAATCGAATGCTGCCGTCAGCGAAGCAGGCGGTACGGCCTCCCGTGTGTGCGGTCTTGGAATTTTCATTGGACGAAAGAAACATGGCTTCGTCAGCATCCTGCGGACTCATCCAATGTACTGACTGGGCTGGCTCGGCTTCGTAAACTAATACCGTATCAGATAGTGGATCAACACAGTCAACGAGCATCCTGCCTTTGCCTGGTTGAAGGCAGCTGTTCGCACTTACCACGACCATGTAAGTCGTTTGGGCTCGCTGCGTTTTGCTCGACGGACATCGGTACACCGGCAATGATTCGCGGCAGACTGCCTCGTTGGCCGGATCGTCCCATGTCTTAGACAAGTCCACTTTCGAATACAAATCCGCTTTTTCCAAAAACGGCAGTATCAACGTTCGCCAACTATGCATGCGTGTGCCATCTGCTGCTAAGGTGTACGCAGGCGGAAACTTCTTGTATGTTTTCTCGTAGTTTTGCAGCGCGAGCCCGATCTGCTTGAGGTAGACCGAGCATTTCATTCGTCGAGCGGCTTCCGGCGCTGATCTTCGCATTCCGGGTAAGAGAACGGCCAAAAACAATCCAATTATCGCAACCCACCAAGTGAATGCAGTTCGGTGTTGGCGAAGAAAAGTGCCGGGTAGGGAGCTCTGCAAACCAACGTTATTGTCCACCATACCCTTGACCCTTTTTAGGTGAATACTCCCATGCCATCTTTACGATGCTTGCCAACGGCATACATTTCAAAAACCTATGCTCGCGCAGTCGGCTCACATGTCATGCAGTGGCCTTTGACCAAGATCTCACTAATTCGGGAAATATTAAGTGACTTTTTCATCTTGTCGTCTGGCAGACCAATTCCGTCCATGCAGGAAACCGTTCCGCATTCCACGCAAACAAAGTGCGGATGGCTGCTACGGTCGTGGGAGGGATCGCGTATCTCAAATCTCCATACGTGGTCACCCAACTCGGTTCTGCTGACCAATTCTGCATCCGTAAGATCGCTAAGGTTTCTAAATACGGTGGCCTTGTCGAACCCAATGGGAACGAGTTTATCGGACAACTCTGCGTGCGTCTGCGGCTTACTCCCCTTGCGAAGCGCGATCAGCACAGCGATACGTGCAGGCGTACTCCTCAAGCCTGCTTTTCGCAAGATCTCTCGCACCTTTTCGATTTCGTCAGTGTCCTTTTTGTTCATCAATTTCCTTTGCCACGCATAGTAAGTTGCTAGGCAGTCTTTTTTTCGAGGAAACGCGTCAAGCGTTCGTGGGTCACTGGTTCAGCGTACTGTAACTTTCCAAAACCGTACTCTGCACCCTCAGCTACAGCCGCAAGCTGCTGTTCAGAATAATTGGTAATAATCATAGCAGGAATCGATTTGTACGCTTCGTCTTGCTTTAAGTGCCGCAAAATATCGATCCCGTCACTATAGTCCATATCCAGTTTCCGGTTGATAAGGATTAGGTCCACTTTGGTTTTGCTAAGCACTTGCAATGCATCGCTCAGTTGATGCGACCTCAGAACAACGACATCGTAGAGACCTGTGAGCAGTCTCTGAATCGCGTTGTGGTCTGGATTGCAATTGCCGATGTCCAATACCGTTTTTGTCATTTTAAGCTATTGATTTCGTTGTCTAGAGTTCGCACCAGAGTATCCTGAAGGTACTTCTGCATCAGTTGGCGAGTCGAATCGAGCATGAAGTTGATTTTCTTTGTCACTCCAGTCAGTATCGAGCCACGCTCGATGGATAAGGCCCGTCGTTGTATACCCTCGACTTGCTCAGACATCCTTTCAAACGATTTTACTCGCTTTAGTTCGTCGAGCAATTTCTCCGCTTTCACAAGATCCTTTTTTCGAATCTCTTGCTTGATACGGGATTCCAAGACCTTTCGACGGATTACTACATCAAGGATTTCACCTTGCAAGCCTTTTAGGAAGGCTTCGGTTTCCAATCGACGTCGATCGTCTGGTAGGTCGGCTTGTTCGATCGACCTGACTCCGTTTACGATCGGCAATCGAGCCAGAAGTGTTTCACCGTTCTTGACATAGTAAAGGTACAACGGGACGTTGATTTTTATGAAACCTTTCGGCTTCTTTGCAGGCGTTGAGCTACTTGGCTCGGGACCATCCGGTGTCGAATCCTCTTTTCCTGATTCAGCGACCCGATTATTCAATTGCTTGCCCGCCTCCTTTACTTTTGATAGCGATTCTAGATTGGAGGAGTTGTTCGACAAACCGGTCGCGGAAGGATCGCTAAGCTTGTATGGGGGAGGATCAACGGGGCCATCACCTATTTTGCGCGCGTTGGCGATGGCTGCAACTTTGCTCTCCCCAGGTGGATCGTATTGAATGGTTGGCAGTTCATGAATTCCAACGGGCAGTATCCCTCGCCAATCGGTTCTACCAACCATTTGCAGGTCGTCACTGCCCGGAGTACGTCGGTAGATTTCTGCGCCAACGACAGCGTTACCAGGTGCGCGTTGAACGGCCAGCTTGAGGCTGGTGTCGGGATGGCGAGGATTGATCTTGAGACCAACTCGCTGTGTTCGCCGGTTCTTGGCAGAGGACAGCGATCCGCGACTCGCCGTAAAGATTGCACCGTAGAGTCTTGATACGTTGTCAATTCTTTCCGTTACGGCAACGAAGGTAAAGGGGATCGCTTGCAATACTGTTGGATTGCCGTTGGAATCATCCCGACGAATGATCGGCAGTAGCACATCGCCTGGGAGAACGCGAATCGGGTGGTCCTCCTTTGTCAGTAAGCCTGCTGCCCTAACTCGCAACAGCGCCGTCTTGAAATCCGATTCTTCGATGCGCACAATGGGCGAGAAAGCTTCTTTCGCGAGTTCAGCGATAGCCCGTGGGACCTGGTGTTTATAGATCACTTCGGTCGATGCGATTTCGCTCATTCGTCGAACAAACGAGTCGAGTTCCTTGACTTGGATCCGAATAGCTTCGCCGACTTTTTCAACGGATACAAGGAAAACTTTATCGTTGTCTCGGAGTAAGGCTTCTGGTTGCCAAGGCAATCGGGAGGGAATCTGTCTTGAGACCTTTTTGAATTTCTCGAGATCCATTCGTTGAATCAGAGCGGCTGTGATTTCTCCGGAGGCCAATTTCTTTTGCAAGTCGTCGCTGCTTCCATGGAATGGCTGGACGATCTCTTTGAAATCGGCCCATTGCTTTTTTTCCATGAATGGCAGAATGTCTCGTTGCAATGCCGAATACAGCAAGGGCTGCATAGCAACGTGCTTTATGCGTCCAATCGCTGATTCTATGGTGCGTACACTTTGCAAGCTTGCGGACCGAGCCTCAAGGTCAGCTTGGATTTCCATATCCGCTTTGCTCATTTTCTTGGTTGGCACTTTGGAATCCACTTCCCGCTTGTGCGGGGGCGGGTTCATTTTGAGGAATGCCTCTTTCGCGTCTTCTGATTTACCAACAACCAAAAGCAGTTCGCGCGCGAGCAATTGTTCGACAGTTAGCTCTTCCAATCGATAGAGAACCGACCCGAACAAAGCATCCGGCGTAGTTTCAACCTGAATGGACCACGTCGGGCCAAAATGGATTTCTGCGTACTCCGCAATTTGACGGTGAATTTCACTTTCGGACTCTTCGCTCAGGGACAAAGTTGGGGAGACGCTCAGCCATACTTTTACTTTATACGGCGAATATTCCCAAATCTCTTGTGCCGAGAGACTTGCAATCGAAATACTTAACAATGCAACGATCGATAGCAATAGTTGTTGTCTCATCGTGCTTGAAGCCTCCACTTCTGGACATCTTGATACAATCCAGTCGGCTTCTTGACGATTCCAAGTAAGTCTCTTCGATAGGCAAATGTTTCGTTTACTTGCCATAGTGGCAAGATTGGCAAATGGGCAGCGACAAGCGCATGTAAATCATGGCAACCCTGTCGAACTTGAGGCCAATTTCTTGCGACGCTCAGCTGCCCTAAGGCATACACAATGTATTGGTTGTTGGATTGCGCGGGACCGCCAATACCGAATAGGCGTTCGGCATCGGTTGCTGGTTCCCATACGGCCGCTGAAACATAAAGGAAGTCCAATTCGGAAGGTTCGTTCCGGCTAGGCGTATTTTGAAGCACAACAAGTTCGGCGGGAACATCGATCAACTTCCACGCTTGTACGATCGCTTGCCCAGCGACCTTTGCAGACTCATAGTCAGGAACTCCCAGCTTGAGAGTCGGAATGGGAGCGAGAGCTTCTTGTCTTTTCTCCGCCTGATTCTTGAGTTTCGAAATGGTGAGCATCATTAAAACCTTGGCCAATTGTGGATCGTAAGGGAAGTTGTCGATGCTCTTGTTGTACGCGTAGGCGATAGGATCGGACTCGTTGGCTCCAAAGGGAAACGGTCCACTAATTACTTTGCTAACATCGGAACTGGTGCTGCCTAAGATTTCGCCATTCAAAATACCCTCGCGATTGATAGCGTAAAGCAAAGCTCGTCGAAATTCTCTATCATCCATATAGGCATTTTTGGATCGGGGTATGAGCATATGAACCATCGGTAGAGCATATTGATCCGTAATGACGCCGGCGACGTTTCGGAGTTGAAAAGCATCGGCAGGGAAAAGCCTGTCGATCATTTCGATGTCGCCCCTTACCAAATCCGCCATCGCTTTCTGTGGATCGGAATACAGTATCTCTTGAATCTCTTTTGGTTGGTAATCCGCAGGCGACTTGGTGTCAGCCCATTCAAATCGTTTCAGTCCCGGTTCGCTAGACTTCAGTCGGTATAGTGACCGTGCGACTTGATCGCTATTGTTTTTTAGCTCCCATAGGAGGAAAGCTTCCGGCAAAACGTGTGGCCGACGTAGTTTCAGTTTCAATCGCTCTGGCCCAAAGACAGAAATTCGGTCGATGATCGATGCCCATGCCGGAGCATAATTGGAATTACCTACCGTTGCGCGATCGAGAAACGCCTGAGACAGAGCCAGGCTATCCGGTACCCCATCCTTTCCAGGATTCTGAATCATCAAGTCGAATTCAGTTTGGTCGTCGCTGTGTTGGAAGGAACCAAATCGAAATCGGTATTTCCCGCCCGAAGGGCTAGTGTTCAGGAACTCAAAAAGTGGGCTCGAAACCAATTGTCCAAATCGGTACGAGGGCCAGTCAGCCAACGATGCAGGATCCGGTCTATCCGACATCTGGAAGACACCTACGCGTACCATTGGATAAGCCAGGATAAGTTCGTTGAGGAGTTGCTTTCCCCCTTCGATGTCGGGTTCAATTGCGAGCATCCTCAAGGCTTCTTGCCGCGCTTTGCCATAGTCACCCGCGTCCCGTTCACGTATTGCCTTTTCGCGAAAGCCATTGGCCAACTCGAGGAATTTCCCTCGCCACGTAGCGACTACTGGAAGCGGATCCTTGTAATCTTTTTCCAAACGAATGATCATGGCTCGAGCTGCCGCAAGGTCATTAGCGGCAAAATAGGACTCAATCAGTTTGCTCGAAACATTGGAAATTGCATTGCGAATACTATCCTTTCGATCGTCAGGGAACATTCGCTGATACTCTTCAAGGACGCCAAGTGCATGTGGCAACTGGCGTTGCCCCATCATTTCAGTTGCGCTCCGAAAAAGGAAGTCGCGACGGAGCTTGGCAAGTCCTTGGGTTTGAGGGTAGTTCTTTAGCAAAACGTCCAAGTGCTCGAAGGCTTCGCTAAACTTCTTTTGCTCAAGCAGGCTCGTGGCCTGCTGCAAAATCAACTCTTCAAAGAGAATAACTTTTTCGATGTCTCGCCATAGGATCTCGTAAGTGCGATCGGGAAACAGAGGAAAGGTGACGCGAAATCGGTCTGTATCTTTAGGGGATTGCGGGACCTTGCGACCAGGAAACTCGATCGGAATTACCTTGACGCTTCTAACTTTACCTTGCTCATCCTTTTTCAATGTGATGATGTCGAAGGGGGCTTCATCGAGAACGGAACCAGCGACGCCAATCTCGTCCAAGAGTTTGTCTTGCTGGGCTTGCGCGTTGGCAATGAAGATTGTCATTACAAGCAGGCAAAGGCAAATCCGATTTAGCAACGCTGGTAGGATAAGTGTATTATCGTGGCGGATGCTGCCAGCATCCGAGCCGACGCTAGCAGCGTCGGCTACGCGATTGCAAAGTCTGGTCATCGACTTGCACCTGAACCGTCGTTTGAAGCGGTAGGTATTGGTACCGTTATGACAATGCCTTCATCACCTGGAATGAGCAAGCCGTTGGATAGTACAAGTGGCGGTCCACTAATCGGTTCACCAATTTGTACTCGAGCGACGACACTGCCGTCTGCAACAGAAATACGAATCAATTCGCCGCTAGTAGATGCCAACAAACAGTCCGAATCGACTAAACTCGGGGTCCCGACAAGAACTATTTTCCCCAAGGACTTGGTCCAAAGTAGCTTGCCTGTCGCATCGCATGCAACCAATCCGTCAATATCGCTCAGGGCTAGCAGGTAGCTATTCGATTCGCCGTTCAACGTATAGGGCCCCCAAGTAAAGCGGCCTTCGACAGGAACGGAGGTAACTCGCTTGAGCTCAGCGGATTCGTAGAAGTCCAATTGGTCACCTGACGCGCCAGCAGACACTCCGACAATGACATCTTTGATAACCGACAGTCTTCCTTTGAGGGGCTTTTCAAGCGTTTGTGAAGTAATACTTCTCAATTGCATACCCGTCGATAATTTGTACATGTAGTGCTGTTGATCCGCGACAATAACCGTTTGGTTATCCGAAAGCACCACGGGGTTCAACCATTTGGGTCTGTCACCGGCCTGAACGGATGGTTGGAATGGCGAACCAATCTTCTTACCCTTGTCCGGATCGATCATAGCGATCTGGCCATTGCTGAGCGGGACCACGATGCTACCTTTACCGATTGCTACCGGTTCGCTGCTCAGAAAGGCTTCACCCAAATCTACGGGCAGCATCTTGGTCGGTTTTTCAGTGCGGCGCGAAGGATCGACCAATAGCATTTGGTTTCCTTGCGCTTGATTGAGAATTACGACTCGAGAATCCTTCAGTTGGAGCGGAGCCGTAAACATCATGGTACGTTGATTTCGACCAAGGTTTTCGACTGGCCCAACGGGGGTTTTATCAGAAAAGGATTTGGCGTCTAAGGAATAAGCCGCCGCTTGGGATGTGATTGCCAAAAAACCTTTGCCGTCCGCCGAAAGGGAAGTGACGGGCACTCCAATATCAGTTTCCCAAGCGACATCACCTGTCTTGAGCGTAATGGCTGTTACTCGAACACCAAGATTACCACGTACCACCCTCGAATGAATGACGAAGTCGTCCATCTTGATCGGCTTTGAAGTGAATTGGTCCCCCTCATCCTTTAACCATTTTTGATTGAGTTTTTGGGAAGTGGAAGGAACTTGGTAAAGTGCAAGCCTGGTCGAGGCCAACAGCAAGTCGTTTTCGACCATCAATGGCCAAGTCAACTTTGGCACCGTTTCGTTTTCCACCAGATTGACATGTTTGAAAACCTTGTCCTTTGGACTGAGGGCGTCCACTTCCAAAATCGCGACTTCGCCCAAATTGGTCACGACGGCCAATCGTCGACGATCTACTTGAGGTGGGATCACTACATGGCCGCGGAACCGAAGCGACGTTGAACTAGCTTGAATATCGAGCCCCTCGTCGTTTGTTTGAAACAACCGCATCCTACAGTAATCCGGCCCCTCATTTTCAAACAGAATCAATTGGTTTTGGATCCAGACCGGCGGAACTGCGATGGAAGAGTTAGCGTGGCCAATATATTCGACTTCTTCGCACTTGCCACTCGTTCGCGACAGGACATAGAGATTGGAGTGGTTGCCTAAAACATATCGCTTCTTCTTGTCGAATGATCCACCCATGCCGACGTCGATAGCCTGAGGGAGTTTTTTCCCCCATCGCGATTGACCGGTAGCTGCGTCCAAACAAAAAACGTCTCCCGCAGTAGTCGTTACAAAAATATCTTCGCCATCAATAGACGGCTCAAGGATTCGCCCAGAGAATTTGGCTTCCCACACAAGTGCCCCATCGGCGGAAGCTAGTCGTCGAAGCATTCCTTTTTCAGGAATGGAAACCAAAACGTCGCTGTCCGCAACCGGAGTAATCCGCGTTGGCTCTCCGGACCAATCACCTGCAATATGCTTCCTCCAAACGACTTGCCCGGATTCAGCGTTCATTGCCCAAACCGATCCTTTGCACCGCAAGAAAACAGTCGAGCCTGGGCTATTGCTGGCAGCGGCTTTACGACTGACCAAAAGCGCGCTCATCATGCCCGTGGCGGGTTCTGTCTCAGTGCTAGTTGTCGGCAATTTTGTGGCGGCGACTACCAGTTCTTGTTGCTGGTTTGTCGCCTGACTAAGCAATTCACCAATCTTGGAATCCGACTCCAACTGTGGGTACTTTCGCAAGAGCTTTTTCCGCAATTCATATGTCAACGAAACATTCTTTGCTTCTACGGATTTGGTCATTTCGGCAATGGTCGCAGTCAATTCCTCTCCACGCTGAATGTCACGAACCAATCGATTTTGGTTTTCCTCAATGGTCTTGATTCGCAGTTCGTTTTGGGTCCGTTCCAATGTACCGACATACCTGGAGTCCCGAATGAGTTCCAATTGTTGATTCATCTTCTCGATCAAAGCTTTGCGATCGGCGATCGAAGGAGTGTTCTCCGTTTTCACCACAAACTTTTCGGCAATTCGCAGCAGAACGTCCGTGACATCGCCCTTGAGTTTCCCTAACGCAGCTTCATTTGTAATTGTCGGGAGTATGTCTTGGCACGATTTCAATGCGACCGATGGATCGGCTAATTTCTCGGCGTCCTGACGGACGCGTGCTAACGCGGAAAACACGCGAGATTGGCTCACTCGCTCGTCATTTGAAAAATTCTTTGCAAAGTCAGTGAAGCTTTTGCTTGCCCGTTCATAGTCTTGAGACTTATAAGCGGTCTCTGCCTGCGTAAAAGCTTCATCGGCGGACCCTTTCAGGAACGAACGGACCAATGGTACAAAGAGGATGATCAGCAAGAGCACCAGAAATCCATAGCCTATGATACGAAAGGATTCCCATGCGCTCTTCTTTTTGACGATGGTATCCCGCACCACACGTCTTGGAATATCATCGAAGTCTGTGGCCAACCTTCTCGTTCGAACCTTCGGTTCGCTCGTCGGGGCATGTACTATTTCGACCTCGTCCTCAATGACCTCGACGGATTCCACTGAATCTGATTCTTCCACCAAGTCCGCTGGCAGCAAATCATCGACCGAATCATGTTCTGTGGTGGGTGCGGTATCTATGGGACGTCCACCGCGCAAGGCAGCGGATGGGTCAGCCTTGGCGCTGCCGAGCGATTCATTGAGTTCGGTAACCAACTTGGTTGCCTGGAAACGCGTCAGTTGCCCATTTTCGACCAGCAGCTTCGCAATCGCTTCCGGCGTGACACGAACTTTCGATTGATCGACCTGTTTATTGAGCTCAACGATGATTTCCGGGTCGAGCAGACCTCGACTTTCCAACAGGGCTATAAATTGCGATGCTGCCATCGATTAATCAAACTCCTCGACCACGGTCACTTGGATACTACTGAAACCTTTTTCTCGCCCTGCATCTATGGCTGCGACCACTGCAGCATGAATGGACTCAGTATGGGCCTCGATTGCTAGAGGGCAGTTTTGTCCATAAACGAAAAGATCCGAAAAAGAAAAGCTTTCTTAGATAGCAGTGCCTAAAATGAAAGCACCTTTATCATAGCCACAGCATAACCTTTTGAAGATGGCCAGATCGGATAATTCTATCGGAATTGACCCATTCAATCTCGGAATGCAAGGCTACAGTCAGAGGCTATTCCAAGTATGTTGTCCACTGAGCTGCCTGGACATATTGCTTGATTAGCAAATCCCCTTTTTCTGCTGGGCATGAGCCAGACTCGATCGCAGACCTAATGCGTTTGCTGAATGCTTCCTGCAAGTGCGGAACATCGTATCGGGCAAAGGAAACCATATCTTGGATGCGACTGCCCGGAACAATCTTTGAAACGTGAAATCTACCGTCGGACTCCATGAAAATTTGCGCCTCGTTGGGTAACCCAAACAAGTTGTGGTACGACCCCATCACCTCTTGATAGGCACCTAGCAAGAAGAGGCCAAGGTAGTAGTCCTCGTTTTCCCGCCACTCGGGCAACTCAAGCGTTTCCTTGACATCCTTCAAATCGACGAACTTGTCAATTTTCCCGTCTGAATCACAAGTCACATCGACTAGTGTTGCAAAATCAACTTTGGCTTCCTGTAAACGATGTAGTGGTATGACGGGAAAAAGCTGGCCAATCGCCCAAGAATCAGGGGCCGATCTAAACAACGAAAAATTGCATAGGTATTTGGCTGCTAGCACACGTTTTACCTCCTCAAATTCTTCATTCGGGGTTCGTGATTGCTCGGCTTCGCGAAGCGCCCTCGCGCACACTTCCCAATAGAGCACCTCACCCTTCGCCCGATCCTCTAGCGAAATCAATCCGAGGTTAAATTGAGTGTGAAGCTCATCCTTTAACTCGACGGCATCATGGTAGTACTCGAAATAGTTTTTCCCATTGATTTCATCGCAAAGTCCTTTGAGCTCCGTGATCACTTGCGGATCGTCTGCATCGATTGAAACCTCGGGTTGGTCATCTGCAAAGGTCTCAATTTCTTCTCGTATCGAAACGACTAACACCGTATGGTAAGCGGTCATCATGCGACCGCTCTCTGTAACTAAATTGGGGTGCGGAACATTCTCTTCGTCGCAAACCGTTTGAACCGTGTACACGACATCGTTCGCAAACTCTTGGACCGTGTAATTCATTGAGGACTCGAAACGGGTCTTCGAACCATCGTAGTCGACCCCCAATCCTCCACCGATATCCAAGAAGTCGACCGGCAATCCTAATTGATGGATTTTCGAGTAGACGCGTGCAGCTTCCTTCATCGCATTCTTCACACGCTTGATGTCGGTGATCTGCGAGCCTATATGAAAATGGAGCAATTTCAAGTACTGCTCCTTTTTGTTTTCACGCAACAATCGAACACATTGGATGATTTCTGAAGTTGTTAATCCGAATTTGGCCGAGTCGCCACCCGAACTCGCCCACTTGCCAGAACCCCGCGTATAAAGTTTTGCCCGAAGTCCGATCCAAGGACAGACGCCCGTTTCATTGGCGACGCGCAACAGCATCTTCAATTCATTCAGCTTCTCAACAACGATTACCACCCGCTTGCCGGACTGCACTGCGAGCGAAGCCAATCGACAAAACGCTTCGTCCTTAAAACCGTTGCAAATCAGTAATGACTCTGCGGTCTGCTCCTGAGCAACTGCAGCATAGAGCTCCGCTTTCGAGCCGCATTCGAGACCCACTCTGCAACGATCGCTTTCCTTTAAAAACTCTTCGACCACCTCCCGCCGTGGATTCACTTTCATTGGGAATACGGGGTAGTGCTTGCCCTTGTATCCGAATTGCTCCACGGCATCACGATAGGCTCCCGTCAGAATACGCAATTGATTCGTTAAGATCTGAGGGAATCGCAACAGGATCGGAAGTTGCAGCTTTTTTTCTTTGACCAAGTGATCGACCAAATGCTTCAGGTCGACGTTTCGAGAATCCTGCGCACTCGGCCGGGCAATGATGTTGCCATCATTATTGACGTCGAAATAGCCGGCCGACCAGTTTTCGATTCCGTATGTTGACTGAATACGTAGAATCGTTTCTTCGTTCATTCCGAGCGGCTTTCCAAGTGAAGATTGTCTAGAGCGATTTAGCCAACGAATTCTAACGGTTTCGTGGTGCCGCACTAGTGCTTCGCCAATCGGACCAATCGACCAATAGTGATCCGGACGCTCCGTTTTCAAATCATTTCAATCAACATGCCCTAGAGCATCGACCTCCTTGGTTTGCGGAATGAGTGTGGATCAAGAGGTTTGCGGTCTAATTATTTTGCGGTCTGCGAACGTGACAAATCAATCTCCTTTTGCATCCATTGCTTGCTGTCGACTGCGGCAGACAGGAGCCGATTAAGCTTGGCTTGGTCAAGCGGCTCGCCAGCTCCCTCCAAACCTGGGCTGCTTCCCCACAAAAATTTTGGACCGCCCATGGTTTGTATCTCTAGCAACCACTTCGTTTTTGCCGACGGATTTCTGGGGTAAACCTGCACGCTTGAGATTTTAACGGCCTCTCTAATTTGCAAAAGAAAACCGCAGAGACGAGCGGCTTCCTCAATGCGAGGATCGCCAAACCGTTTGCCTTTCATCGCGTTCGTTTCTACGGAATCACCACTTGCATAAATCGAGATATAACGAGGAACATCCTCTCTAACGAAATTTTCCGAATCCAGTAAAACGCCATCCATATCGACAGGCAAAAAGGTGGGTCGACCGTCGTCGACTACCCTTTGAAGCGCGACCATAGCAACCGGCATGCGGTATTCAAGATCGATTTTGACTCCACCGGCCAACCGCTCAACTCGGTGGGCCTTACGCACGCAGGGATGCGCTCCGAAAACACTAGCCAAATACCCTGCGGTGTTTGAGTCCAACAACGATTGTCGAGAAAGCCCACCTCCTTCGAAAACGTCGTTTAGTACGTTGGTTTTCTTTAGCCAGGGCGGCTGATCCGTTATATGGATGTTCTCTTTCTTTAGCCCATAGTAGGCCATGTCGAGATTATGGGCACCATAGTAAAGCCAACCAAAATAGCCGATAACACAAAGCAATGAAGGCCCAACCATGCTCAGAATCGCTGTCCTTGGAATCGATCGAATCCACGAAACCAAATGATTCCAAAAAATGGGTTGTTGTCGCGGTTGCGAATTCACTTCCGCTGAAGCCATTAGGTTCCTCTCGCCCCCATACAATTTCGATCCTTCCGTAATCGTTCTTGCCAATGCCTGGCGTTCAACCGTGAACTTACCAAATCTGAAGATGCAACTGCAATTCCACTCCTGTCCTGTCGCGAACACCGTCGATGACTCGTTCCGCCAACGTCAATACCTGCGTACTTGTGGCTCCCGCATTGGCGATTAGGTAGTTTGGGTAACTTGAGCTGAGCCGCACCGCGCCTTCAATGGCTCCGCTAAAGCCAGATTGGTGCAATAACTCAGATGCCTTGTAGCCGTCTGGATCGACGAATGCAATGGCCGCGCGCTCGGGAAAACTAGGTTGTTTACTGCGTTTAACTATCCAGAATGTTTGTTCGCGTTTTGTGAGGCTCCGAATTTCGCCGGGTTCTAGGCAAAATGTTGCCTCTAAAATGACCAGTTCATCCAAACTACTGACCCGATGAGAAAAGGCCAATTGCTTGCCGCTTACCTCCAAAATTTGCCCTTCCTTTGTCATGAGTTTTGCCGACTGAACAACTTGTCCAATGTCGCCATCATCCGTGCTAGCATTACCACGCAGGGCGCCACCCACTGTCCCCGGTATACCGACGAGGTGATCCAAACCGCCAAGTCCAGCTCCCACACTAAATGCGATCAAATGCGATAACTTTGCACCGGCTCCACACACAATACAGTTGTCGATTAGTCTCATCTGGCAAAACGCAGGAGAGGTCAAGCTAAACGTAGCTCCGTCAAATCCGGACTCGCGGATCAAAAGATTGGATCCGCTCCCGATTACCCTCATGGGAATAGCTGCTGCCGCGCAACTTTGCACTACCGCCATGAGTTGCTGGGGCTCATTGGGCTCGACTAAATATCGGGTCGGTCCACCTATTTGTAGCCAAGTAAACGGAGCAAGCGATTGGTTTTCCCGAACGATACCGCCAAAGGAGCTTAATAAACTCAAGTTACTGGAACCCATTTCCCACCTTTTCTACAACCAACGCGTTCGAGTGCGACTTCATGCTGTCGGTTTTAACGTGGAGAATCGGATCACGAAAGAGTATTTGAGGCTAACATTCACTTACACCCTTCGTTTAACCCTCAGCCTGCGGCGGCGTTACTCAAAAGCCATCGCATTCGGCTTCGGGTTAAACGATTGAACTGTCAACGATTAAATTTCCGTTAACTAAAAAGTCCCTTGGACTACCGCCGCAAAGGAAGTGCTTCGGATGCTTTTCGAATCAGTTCTTTCACGCGCCGTTCGCTTTGCATACCGGTAAGTGAAAATCGCTTCCACCCCTGATCTCCTTCGCAAAACACAACGAGCTGCGGCAGGGTATTTCCCTGCATCACTTGTTGTGCGATCTCGGGATGCATGTCCTTGTCCAAGTGGGTAAAGACAACCCCTTTGAAATCCCCAGCATCTTTCATGCTGTGAATTGTTTCCGACTTCATTGTTCGGCAAGCCGCGCACCAATTGGCGCCGACCAACACAACCAACGGTTTCTTCTCTTCCTGCGCTTTACGATAGGCTGCATCGTATGGAATCTGCTCGTCCGAAGTGGTGGGAGCATTCAAAACAGCCAAAAGCGTCAATGCTGCAACGTGCAACATTTTGGACCCCTTTCCTTGTTAGGCAATACGAAAATCATCACCTGAAGCTGCGAGGTCCATCTCGCCGCTCGCGAATATCCGTTCGCGAACGTGCAGGCAAGTGCGTTGTCGCCAGTTGATCCATAGCAAAAGTCAGGATGAGGATCGAAGTACTACGCCCAAAGTTGTTAAACTTGAAGGCCTAGGCAAGATCAGCTGGCGTCCGATAAGTTCGCAGAGTATAGGCCTCCAGCCCGCACCTGCAACCGCTTAACCCGCGTGATGTTTACCTTGATCGCCCAGGCCAATGTCGCATCTTGTGACAAATAGTCGCATATTGGATATTGACTATCTCAACTGGCAAGATAGCTATCAAATCCGGTAAATCTTTGCGTTCGCAAGACTTACGCTTCCTTAGAAAATAGTCACATCGAGGGGGTGGTTACACGTCTTAAGAGGGGGCGCAATCGTGTGGCTTGCCACTCTTTTTGTTCTTGAATTTATTTGGATTTGGGTCTGAAAACATTAGCTAGCGTTACTCTTTTGGGTTTTTCGAGGCAAAAAACCAACCAGGAAACAACCCATCATGATGATCCAAAACCCTGAACATTCCGGTCGTCGGAAGTCATGAAAATCAAGCAGCTGCGGTGCGCGCACGACAGGTCCGAACAGGTGTTCGGACATCCCCAAAGGCCACCGCGTAACAAGCCAGGTTTCGTACGATTGGACAAGTCCTAGCCTCGCGTTTTCGAGCGACTGGAACCAGGGTTGCCAGGTGCCGACCCACTTGTAACCGTTAAAACTCCAGTCGCTATTGAACGCCCAGTCGGCCAGCAATTTAACTCCGATCACGGTCACCAGAAGATAAGCCGACACTTCAAACTTGGGATATTTCTCAAGCAATTTAACGAAATAGGCCGCTGCAAATCGCATGAGGATCAATCCGAGTATTCCCCCCGTTACCACGACCCAAAGTTTGTTGTTTTGGGACCCGGCCAATGCCATCGCAGCCAAAATCGAATCAACCGCGAAGGCAATGTCCGTCACTTCAATCACCAAGACTGTCTTCCAGAACAGCGAGAAACTGTGCGATTCGATGTCGCAAGCAGTTCCGTCGGCATAATGTTGGTACGGTTCCAGATCCATGCCGTCCTGGGTCACCAAATTGGCTGCAATGGGAACACGTTGCTCGATTTCGATGTTCTCTCGTGCGATGTCTAAACTTTCGCCGGTCTCCGCATCCACTATCTTTGGATTGCCCGCATCATCCAAGACAAACCTTTCATCCCCGCCGTCGGAATGTTCTAGAAATAGGTGTTTGACCGCAATAAACACTAGATACGCGCCGCCAAAGAACTTGACGAACGTATACGTAAGCAAATAGGCTGACAATCCAATGGCCAGAACTCGAAAAAACACGGCACCGATAATACCGTAAGACAAGGCTCGAGACCTCAAATGCTTAGGTAGTCGTTTTGTCAACATTCCCAGTACCAACGCATTGTCAATCGATAGCAATCCCTCCAAAACAACGAGCAATCCAACGATTACAAGGTCGGCCGGAACCATATCTTGCCCGAGAATAGACAGCGCAAGCAGACTTGGTAATGGCAGTTCGATCATTAGCTGACTTCATTTCGGCTAGGGGCGTTAGCCCGCATACGGTTCGTATTCAGAAAGAATATCGCAGTCGTCACCTTAGGAAAGGCACAAGACCGCAGGATCTAAAAAAAAGAACGCCTTACGCCAGTCCAAGCGGAAGAACTATCGATAAACCCTAGAATGTTGGGTTACCGTTGCTACACTAAGCCGCAGCGGTGTGATATGCCTCTTTGGCTTTCCATTTCGTTTTACTCTAAATCTCAGTCTCATGACCGAATCGCAAAACCCAGCTGACGCAAATTCAACCCCCGAACTCCCTGCAACGCCACTAGTCGCGCCCGCGTCGTCAGGAGGCGGGCCGATCAATCTGGAACAGATTCGATTGATGCGAGAAGCTCAGCAGTTGCGGATAGAGCAGGACCAAAAGAGGCAAGCACGCGAGAAACCATCACCGAAACCTCGCCCCGCAAGCGAACAATCCTCCGTCGGCGTAAACCCGCCGACGGGAGCAAAAGAATTGGCTCCCGAGAAAATAGATGCGGAAGCGCCCGCGCTTCGATACCGCTCAAACAACGATTCGACACCGACCGCTTCAAAAATCCCGGTACCCAGCGTGCGAGCCCGGGGTAGCCAAGAAGAGCAGTCGATGCTTGATGCAGAGCTGGATGGCGCAGACCTCGATGGCTTGATGATTGGCGATCGATTGCTCCGCGTCGGCCGATCGCTCGAAGATGGCTCACGACACCAGGGTAAAGTGATCAAGGTTCACAATGCGAATGTATTCATTAGCCTAGGCGGACCAGACGAGGGTGTCGTCCCCTTACTCCAATTTGATACGCCACCAGTCGAGGGACAGGCCGTCGACTGTTTGATTCGCGCGTTCAATCTCGAAGAAGGCCTCTACGACCTTGCGATTCCCGGCGAGACAGTTGCTGTCAACGATTGGGACGACCTAATCGAAGGCTCTGCTGTTGAAGCTAAAATCGAAAGCGCTAACACTGGCGGAGTTGAGTGCCTCGTGGGCAACGTTCGCGGTTTTATCCCTATCAGCCAACTCTCCGAATTCCGCGTAGAAACTGCGGCAGATTACATCGGACAAAAACTCGTTTGCATTATTACCGAGGTCAATCCAAGGCGAGGAAATTTAGTACTTAGCCATCGAGCAGTCCTTGAAAGGGACAAGGCGGCAAAACGCAAGGAAAGACTGGCAGCACTTGAGGTCGGAGAAGCATGTGAGGGAATTGTTCGCAAAGTCATGGACTTCGGTGCCTTTGTTGATATCGGCGGCCTCGATGGCATGATCCACATTAGCCAACTTTCTTGGGATAAGATCAAACATCCAAGCGAAGTGGTTAAAGAAGGAGATAAGATTCAAGTTCGAGTCGAGAAAATCGATGTAGAAACCGGCAAGATCGGCTTGTCGTATCGATCCCTTCAAGACAATCCCTGGACCGATGTCGATGCCCGATTCCCGATCGGTACACTGGTACGAGGCACCGTTACTCGCTTAGCCAATTTCGGAGCCTTTGTTCGACTTGCCACCGGTATCGAAGGGCTCATCCATATTTCCGAATTGGCACACAAACGCGTGGTCAATGTCGCCAACATTCTGAAGGAAGGTGAAGAAGTTGAAGTCAAGATCCTGACCGTTGAACGCGACAGCCAGAGAATCGGTCTTTCTCTTCGCGCCACCCAAACCAAGCCTGAAACTGTTAACTCCGCGACACAGAAATCCGAACCAGAAGATGAACCGAAGCGAGAGATGGCCGTCCGCAAATACCAAGGTACACTGAAAGGCGGTACAGGCATGAACAACGGCGGAGAGCTCTTCGGATTAAAACTCTAACACTCTGTTTGCGCGTGAGCCGCAGGGCGCTAGCCCACGGTTTTCGGCCAGTAGGGTGGTCGATACCCCCCAAAAAAGTCCAATGGTCGGCCAATGCTAATTTTAATGCGAAACCCATTTTCCATCGATCCATCGCTCTTGTGGTGTGAATCTCGCTTTGTAACTCAAGTGATGATTCTCAGACACAACCATTCCTAGGTAAGCGTATTGCCGTTCCGTGTCGCGAGCAAACTCAACTTGTTTCAGAATGGAATAAGTTCCAAGCGATAGTTTTGAATAAGCAGGGTCGAAGAACGTGTAGACAGCCGAAAGCGAAGTGCGCCCGCAGTCGACAATAGACACGCCAACCAACTCCTCACCTAGCCAAAAAGCCAACTCCAACGACTGGGTCAAACAGGTGTCAATCAAGAAACCTTCGTAGTCCTCGCTGCCGTATTGGCCATCCGTGACTCCCAAACCACGTTGGGTTCGGTGAAGGTTGAAAATTGCCAGGCGCCTCTCGTCCAATGATGGCCTGGAAATACTGATTTTTAAAATTTGATTTCCTCGCTTTAGCACTCGCTGAAACGATTCCCTCCAAATGAATTTCCGCACGTCGACTCGACATGGTTCGCACGCAGAACACTCGCCACAAGCCGTATGGTAGAGGAAAACGCCAGACCGACGGATGCCACCAGCCAACGCAAGATCGAATTCGTCCAGAGTCAAAAGCCGTGACGGGAGTTTTAAAGGCAAATTCGCAATGCGATCATCTAAATACGAGCACTCATGAACATTGGGAATCGTATCCGCAATGGGAAGCGTACGTGGAAACCTAGACAGCTCCGAGGACCCGACCCGATCGATTGGCTCCGATGATTGGGGTTCATCCATTTGGTTTCAAATGTCCAATTGCCTAACCGATTTTGCTTTCGCTAGACGTTTTGAACTAGCGAAAGCACAACCCGCAAATCCCTCAAACCACACATAATCGTATCAGAATCGTCGCGCCGGGAAAGGCAGCCCAAAAAAGTGGAAAGTTTTAACGACTTTTCAGACCGGTGCCACTATTCTTAGGGTGGACGAACGCGAACACTTGCACATCCTCATTCACAAATCGGTGCGGTCAGAATCGATTAGACTACGCTGTGCCAAGACCGGTGTTATACTTGGGTCGATGGCTTCAAAGTACCTCGAGCAATTTTCGCGTGGGAGCCTTCCAGATGTCAGAACGACCTCATGAGTCCAAGAACAAATTGAGAAAGGTCGAAATGAGTTCGTACAAAGGCCTTGATGGCATTCTTCAAAATTGGGAGTTTGACCCGCACTCCTTATCGGTACGCCTCGTCAAGGGTGAGGATGGCAGAGATGTCATTCAAATGCGAGTTGATCTTGGGGTCCTTCAGATGGAGACTCAAGGCAGACCGGACGGACTCACTCCCGATGGTTTTTCTACTTTCCTCGACAGCATGCTTGATATCGAAAAAAGCGATCAAGATTTTGTCATGGATGAAGACCAGTGCTTTGAAGCCGACCGTGAATTCGTACAGTTCTACCATCGTCGCATTTCCTGGCTCCGTTTACAGCATTACCATCGCGCTGTTGAAGATGCCGATCATACCTTGTCCTTGATGGATGTGTGCCGAGACCATTCCCCAGAAGAAGAGTGGACCATGAGCCACGAACAATACCGACCATTTGTGCTGTTTCATCGAACTCAGGCGTCGGCTCTAGCCGCGCTGGAGGACTCGGATGCCGAAGAAGCCGTTGCGGAAATCGACAGCGGATTGGAATTGATGCGGACTGTTTTTGAAGAACATGAGGCAGAAGAGGAATTTGAGCAGGACGAGATGGTCATGCAACTTCGAAAACTTCGCGATTCGCTCAAAGAAGAGTATTTGGGACCGAGTCTCGAAGAACGATTGGAGCACGCTGTGAAGTCAGAGGAATACGAACTAGCGGCCCGATTGCGAGACGAGTTGGCTCGCAAACAAGAGAATTGATTGCATAAGTGGCATAGGCTTCCAGCCTGTGAACGTTTAATCACTTACGGTATTGCGTTACTGTTACGGTATTGCGATCTCAACCAATTTTGGACTCTGAATCTTGCTGTCTCGTGCTCTGTTTGCGTTGATGGCAAGTTGTTCCAACGAGGGATCGACCAACTGGTATCGGACATCGCGTTGACGCGCTGTATATCCGAATTCTTCGATGGCGGTTCGGATCTGATCCAAGGTCAAAAAATGGACGGTTCCAGCCTCAGCAACCACATTCTCTTCCAACATGAGAGACCCCATATCATTTGCACCATAAGCAAGCGCTAGCTGTCCAATCTTGAGTCCTTGCGTGACCCAACTACTTTGCATATTTGGGATGTTGTCTAGATAAAGTCTCGCAATCGCCTGTGTTTTCAAATACTCAAAAGCGCCCGTTGGAGGAATGTGGGAAAGGTCCGTGTTGTCAGGCTGAAATGTCCAGCAGATGAATGCAGTGAAACCGTGGGTCTCGTCTTGAAGTTGTCTCAATCGCTCGAGATGTTCGACTCTCTCCTCCAACGATTCGACATGTCCAAACATCATCGTGGCCGTGCTGACGCCGCCAAGATTATGCCAAACACGCATAACGTTTAGCCAGTCGGCCGTCATCACTTTGCCACGCGTAATTTCCCTTCGAACTCGATCCACTAAAATCTCTGCACCGCCACCCGGGATGCTACCGAGTCCTGCCTCCTTGAGTCGTTCCAGCACGGTTCGAATCGGGAGCTTGTTGATTTTGGAAAAGTGATGCAGCTCAGGCGGGCTAAAGCCGTGAATATTAATCGTTGGAAATTCTCGTTTGATATCATGCAGCAGCTCTTCGTACCACTCCAAGCTCAAGGTGGGATGCAAACCACCCTGCATCAAAATTTGGTTGCCCCCCAGCTCCACGGTTTCCCGAACTTTCTCAAGCAATTCGTCTCTTGGGAGCACGTAGCCCTCCCCGCTTTTCGGAGTCCTGTAAAACGCGCAGAAATCACAAACAGCAGAGCAGATGTTGGTGTAGTTAATGTTGCGATCAATGTTGTAGGTGCGATAAGTCTCGGGGTGTAGCTTCTCTGTGACTTGATTTGCAGCCGATCCAATCGCCGCCAGATCGCGGCTCTCAAGCAGTATCAATGCTTCCACCTCCGAAAGGCGGTCGCCATCTAGGACGCGGCTTAAGATATTCGATACAGTTGGGTTGGTGGTTACCATGATATAAATCCCCTATTGCTCAGGTCGAATTAGGCCCAGGGCATCACAACGGCGACGGAATTCACTGAGACCAGCCCATTCGTCATCATTTAGATAGAACCGAATGTAGTTGGTAAGGTAGTCCTCGCATTGCCCACTGGACAATTGATACTTCTCGGATGCGTCATCTGCAATCTCGCGAAGATGCTTTAGTCCATCATCGCGTGTTCTTTCCAACGTCAACTTCCAATGATCGTTCGCAAAGTTACTCTTCCTCGCCACCCACATCGCAAAAACGAATGGCAAACCAGTTTCTTCAAACCAAACTTGTCCAAGATCCCAATCGCTTTGGAAAGCAGGACGAAATGATTCGGGATGCATTGCTCTATCGCCAATTACGAGGACTGCATCTGCCAACGCTTCTTTTGGATCATCCGTCATCTTGAGCGGGATGGTTTCGGGAACAAAGCCAAATTTTTGCTGAAATAAAACCTTGCTCAATGCGACACTGGTTCGAGACCCATCATCAAGGGCCAGGGTCTTCACTTGCGACGGGTCGCAACGAAAAAAGATGCGAACAGACCAAACGGGGCCTCGACAAGCAATGACCGCATCGGAAACGATTTGAAACTCTGGATGCTGGAAATATTCGACGACGGGAATAAGTCCGATATCAATTTCCCCTGCCGCCAGATCTGTCGCGAGTAAACTCGGCAACGCAAGACTCAAGACGTCGCGACTGCCCAACAACGCCTCTAGCCCAAAAATCAGTGGTTTCGAATTTAGATAGGAAACCGCTCCTAATCGCACCGAATCAAAATTGCTGGCCGAGTCAGATACGGATCGATCGAGTAGGCTATGGGTATTATTCATAAGTGTCTGAGCCATGGAAATCTCCTTGCGATACGAGGAAACCGTAATGCAAGGTGTTCCTTAACTCCCTTTTGAATCTACTTTCAAGCCTTCCATAAACAGCCTGCCCACGACCATCCAACGCCAAATCCGACCAAGACATTTTGCGTTCCGGCAACCAGTTTACCTTCGTTTCGAAGGTCTTGAATGAGGATTGGCAGAGTACTGGACACGGTGTTGCCGCGATCTTGCAATCGGATCGGCAACTTTTCATCGTTTACATTTAACGCTGTTTGCAGGTGCTCCAGCATTTTCCTGGTTGCTTGATGCATCAAAAAATGATGGATATCGGAAAGCTGCAGGTTAGCTTTTCCAACCATATCGCGAACCAACTGCGGGATAGCGCCAATGGTGAAACTCATCAAGCTGGGACCGTCCATGTAGAGCCGACTGGACCAACGTTTGCGATGCCGAGGGGTGATCGCCCCTTCTTTGCATCGCGCTCCGCCATCGCCGACGATGAGCGTATCAGCCCCGCTACCATCGGTTCCGAACTCAAAACGGGAGAGGGCGGGTTCATCGCAGACATCGATTAGCGTGGCAGCCGCTCCGTCGCTGAAAATCGTCCTTAGGGAGCGATCGTCGGGGCTAATGTACTTTGAGTAAGTCTCGGCGGTTATCAACAAGATGCGTTTGCATTGCCCGCTCGCCATAAGCCCTTGCGCAAGAGAAAGACCGTAAACGAATCCGGAGCACCCCAAATTGAAATCGAGCGCACCGCAATTCGTGCTTAATCCCAAACGGTCTTGGACCAAGCAGGCTGTGGTGGGAAGCGGGTAATCAGGGGTTTGGGTACAAAGCAATAAGAAATCGATGCTTTTGGGATCGATGTTCTGTTCCGCAAACAACTTTTGGCAAGCTTGAACGCCGAGGTCGGAGGCGGTTTCATTGGGCGCAGCCAAGTGACGAAGCGAGATTCCGGTCTTTTCTGCAATCAAAGCCACATCCCAGTCAGGGTTTTCCGCTTGCAGTTGTTCGTTTGTTTCCACTCTTTCAGGGAAATGAACGGCGATGGGACCGATTTGAGAATGGGGCACGTTTGCCATCTTCGACTAGGGGGTAAAGGATCGTCAAACCTTGATATGATAACCATTTGCATGGTTTTGCGAAAGATCGCAAAGTGTCAAGGCGCTGGCGGCGCAGAGGAACGCTTGCAGGCTTCCAAAATACCTCAGGCTTGCCATGTTGAAATGCCGAGCTGCGGAAATGCCGAGCTACGGTGCGATTCCTCGGAATTCGGGTGCGGTGGTCACGTTAGGGGACTCCCTCACCGAAGGATGGACCCACGTCATTCTTCAAGGAGGGGGTAATGACCTCAATTTCTCCGATTTAGGGTGGCCAAACGTCAGCGCCGAGGAAATTATTGCGGGATACGAAGAGATCATAACCCGCGTCCATGCTAAAGGGCTCAAAATCCTCGGTGGTACACTGACGCCCTTCAAGGGATTTCAAGATTTCTGGACGCCAGTGAGAGAAGCAAAGCGAGAAGCCATCAACGACTGGATTCGCAACAGCCAAGCCTTTGATGGCGTGACTGATTTCGATGCAGCCTTGCGTGACCCCGACGATCCGGAGAGGTTGCACCCCGTATTCGACAGCGGGGATCATGGTCATCTGAACGATGCAGGCTATGCGGTCATGGCCTTCGAGGCGGAATCGGAATTGATCAACCTGCGGGGAGGGCCATGGTAGCGACTGTTGCAAGCTGGCGAATCTCCATTCGCTAGTGCCTCAACCAAGATTTTGTTGTCGCGATGATCGACAGCGAAACGGGCTTGCTCGATACGAATCTCGTTCTGGAATGGGACTTGGATGGATATGGGGTATTTGGCGAGTCTGGGAATCAAGCGTTAAACGGTGATGAAGTAGGTGCAAATGCAACATTCAAAGCCGGCACTTTAGACGGGTGGAGTCATTGGTCAGACTTTGACGATTTTTTTAGGCACAATCGATTCGGCAGCAGATCAAGCAGCCAATGTTATCTATAAAGTTGATTGGGACGGTGACAACGTTTTCGATGACACGTATTTCGGACCGTCAGGACTGACGTTGACACATCATTTTTTGAAAGCTGCGACATTTGCTATTCGAATTCAAGCGATCGACAAGGATAATGCGATAAGCGATGCCTCAATCCTTCCAGTCGTTATCGAAACGCCGGCGGTAGTCGGCGGCTTAGGAATTCTCAATGGTACGTTGTACGTGATTGGAACGAACGGCAAGGATGATGTCGAAGTAAAGTTGAAGGGCAATGGCAACGCGGCTCAAGTCATCAACGTAAACGGCCAGATCGATAAAAATGGAACCAAGAAAAAGTTTGACCTTGATTTCGCAAAATCCTCTGTTCAGAACATCGTCATTTTATTAGGCGACGACGACGCCAAAGTCAGCAATAGCATCTTGGTCGGTGCGTTGATCGATGGAGGCGCCGGGAACGACAAACTGCAAGGCGGGGGCGGGGATGATACGCTCACCGGCGGTGCCGGCAACGATGACCTCAAAGGAAGTGATGGCAATGACGTCTTGGATGGAGGTGACAACAACGACAACTTGTTTGGCGGGAAGGGTAACGACGTGTTGTTGGGTGGCGATGGCAACGACGCCCTGAACGGTGGCGGTTCCGGCGGAGATGATGGGGCGACCGATGGTGGTGACCAGGGAGACATCTTGGTGGGTGGTAGCGGCAATGATAATCTCAAGGGGACCGACGGTCGCAATGTCCTCATCGGTGGCGTTGGAAAAGATGACATCACTGGCGGAGCAGGCGACGACCTACTAATCGGTGGTTCTACACTTTACGACACTCATGTACTGAGCTTGAAGTTGATCATGGCGGAATGGAATTCGACTCGAATCTATGAGACACGAATTGCGAATCTGCGATCAAGTGCTGGACCGGTACTAGGTGGAACAGTTGTTCGATTGAAGACAACCGGAATAGATCGAACTGTCTTCGAGGTTACGGACAAGGATACGCTCAAGGGAGGCGATGAAAGAGATTGGTATTTTGCCGATCTGGGATGGGATGATCTGAAGGATAAAAAATCGAATGAGATATTGAACTGATGCGGTTTTTTTTGTAGCTCAACGCTTTGAAAATCCCGCTGGCTTGTCCAGCGGAATCTTAGGCTTCTTGGCTACATCATTTTTTCGCCACGAACGCCCAGTCTCCCGTCGCTTAAGTTGCCCTGCGGGGCAACTCAAGCGAAGGGAGACTGGGCGGAGTCAGTTGCGACTGCGTGTAGCCAAAAAGCCGAACGATCCACAGGGCAAGCCTGTGGGATTCTCCTAGGGAGAAACTCTGAGTAGACTCTTTTTGTCTTTGATTGAAAGGTACTGTAGCAGTCCGTCCTCGACATTTTTTAGTCTGTTTTCCACAAGTACATTCGCGACCGTCGACGGTTCCAGATAGTCGTCAAACGACGAATAGGACGTGTCGCTATCTTTGTCGTGCAGGTAACGAGCGATGCAAGACGCCACGTACAGATGCCTAACGTGCCAATGAAATATGATCAGAAGACTTCGCCATACTACCTATCGAATCGAATCTGAAACTTGGGATGCAGAAATGACTCCAGAGCATCGTCCGAGACAGGTGGCAACGCCATCGAGTACACCCCTATCCCATCCAGGTCGGAATCCTCACTGATCTTGATGTCCAAATCGGAAAGCGCATCCTCGAATGACGGATCGTATTGTGCAACTTTCCGCTCGACAAGAAAACAGAGCGACTCATCTCGCATTGTGAGATATGCCCTGGACACTTCCTGATTGCGACTAACGATCCAACTATTGACGTCCATTTACATTCTATCGATTGGCTTTGCATGCGGCTTGATGTTCGAGCATGGTTGCTACGAGCGATGTCCAGCCGGTCTGGTGATTGGCTCCCAGCCCTCGCCCAGTGTCTGCGTGAAAGTACTCGTGAAACAACATCAAGTCTTTCCAGTGCGGATCATTGACATATTTTTCATCGGTTCCATGACATGGCCTTGCACCATGTTCGTCCCGTTTAAATAGCATGATCAATCTACGTTCAATTTCATCAGCTACTTCTTTAAGATTCATCAAGACGCCAGAACCCGTTGGGCATTCAACTTGAAATGCCTCGCCATAGAATTCGTGGTACTGGCGGAGGGACTCCACGATCAGGTAATTGAGGGGAAACCACACGGGTCCGCGCCAATTGCTATTGCCGCCAAACATCCCCGTGTTGCTTTCGCCAGGTACGTAACCGACCGACTCTTTTCCGCCAGCGTGTTCGAAGACAAACGGTTTGTCACCATGTATGGCAGACATCGAACGGATGCCGAATGGGGAGAGAAACTCCTTTTCGTCCAACATATAATCCAAAAGTTTGCGGAATCGCTCCGTGGATGGTATAGCCAGCAGTCGCATTTCGGTGGTTGAACCAGCCGGACAGAATTTCTCCATGTAGGCCATGTGCTTCGCCATCTGCGGCCTATTCTTCAAGAACCAATTCATACGGCGTTGAAAGCTTGGTAGACGCAGCAGAGTCGATTCCTGGATCATGACGTTGGTGCAAAGAGGAATGAGTCCTACTAGAGACCGAACTCGCATGGCGGTACTATTGCCGTCGCGAAGGAGGTGGTCGTAATAGAATCCATCCTCTTTTTCCCAAAGTCCTGTACCGTGCAACGTGTTCATTGCTTCAGCGATCGCGACGTAGTGTTCGAAGAATTTACTGGCCATATCCGAGTACGCTTGGTTCTCTTCGGCTAGCTCCAAAGCCATCTGCAACATGTTGCCGCAAAAGAATGCCATCCAAGCCGTCGCGTCGGCTTGATCCAGTGTTCCACCGCCAGGTAACGGCTTGCTTCGATCAAACACACCGATATTGTCTAGGCCAAGGAAGCCACCGCTGAAAACGTGTTGTCCCTGCGTGTCTTTTCGATTGACCCACCAAGTAAAATTGAGAAGCAATTTCTGAAAGGTTCTCGCCAAGAA
This sequence comes from Pirellula sp., assembly GCA_031361585.1. Lineage (GTDB taxonomy): Bacteria > Planctomycetota > Planctomycetia > Pirellulales > Pirellulaceae > JBKCUI01. The sequence goes on from JANLRK010000160.1 coordinate 29,430, forward strand.
TTCTTTGTCACCGCTCAGTTTGTAAACGTGCCAACAGGCCCATGCATGAACTGGCGGATTCACATCATTGAGTGCCCATTCATAAGCGGGAATTTGACCGTTCGGATGCATGTACCATTCTCTAAGGAATAGTATCAATTGGTTTTTGGCAAACTCTATATCGACTCGTGCCATCGGAATCATGTGAAAGGCGACGTCCCATGCCGCGTACCACGGATACTCCCATTTGTCTGGCATGGAAATAACATCTCGATTAAATAGATGCTTCCAGTCGCTGTTACGCCCGACGTCGCGTCCAGGCGGAGGTGGTGGACTGTTAGGGTCACCGTGGATCCATGAATCCACCACGTAATAATAGAACTGCTTGGTCCATAACAAGCCCGCATAGGCTTGACGTGAAATGGCTCTTTCTTCGCGGCTTAGTTGAGCTGGAATGCATTCTGCGTAAAACTCATCCGATTCGGATTGCCGTCGTTTGAAGATCGATTCAAAGTCATCGCCGAATCGTCGGTCCCCGAAGATGGGGGTCATGATTGGTTCAGGTGTGACTTGCTTTGTTGAGCACTCAACCTTCATGGACTCAAGTGAAATACCCGATAACCGACAACGAATGACCATCGGTTCGCCTGGCTTGACGATCGCAATATAGTGAGCGGCACACTTCGTTCCGAACGTCCTCGTATCGGCTCCGTTGGCTTCGCCATCCACCACACAAGCATGAAACGCATCCTTGAAAAAGGTTCCGGAGGTTGGTGCGCCAGGATGTCGGTTGGGATTGGTTTCATTTTCTGTGAACAGCCACATAGGCTTTTCGCCTTTCGGGCCCAAGTCGACTCGAAACTCGAAATGCCCGAGGGACTCGTGGTCGCAAAGCACAACTCCGGTTGGGTCATTGGGTGACTTGTGCAGTCTCATCCGAGGTTTGCTTGTGCAGCCGTCATGTTCACAGCCCCATATCCAAGAGTTGTGAAACCATAGCTGCGGCAAGACGTGCAAGACGGCGGGCGTAAGTCCCCGATTGTGGACCATCAATTGGATTAGGATGTCATCCGCGTCCGCTTTGGCGTACTCGATTTGGCAGTCAAAGTAAGCATCGCTTTCGAAGACACCGGCGTCGAGCAACTCATATTCGTTCTCGGTTCGCGAGCGACGACGATTGAGATCGGTCAAGCTTTCATATGGAAAGCGAGCTTGTGGATATTTGTATAGCCCCTTCATGTACGAGTGCGTCGGCGTTGAGTCCTGGTAGTAGTAGCACTCTTTTACGTCTTCCCCATGATTGCCTTCAGGACCGGACAAGCCGAAAAGACGCTCTTTAAGAATTGGGTCACGGTTGTTCCAAAGTGCAAACGAAAAGCAAAGGCGGCCTTGTCGATCACAAATTCCAAGCAAGCCATCTTCACCCCACCTATACGCTCGCGATCGCGCATGATCGTGCGGAAGAAAGAACCAGGCCTCTTGGTTTTGCGAATAGTCCTCGCGTACCGTTCCCCATTGCCGTTCCGATAGGTAACCTCCCCATCGTTGCCAATTCGCATGCCGAATCTTGGATTCGGCCAACCGTTTATGCTCTGCCGTCTGCCTCAGCTTTTCCGAAGTTGGAAAGCACATCGACGCAGGTATATTTTCACGATTCGACATGGAGCAGATTATGAAAGACGATATAAACGGGGAGCTTCGCTCCCTTGAGCTTATCGTTTTTGCGCCGTTTTGTCTTTAGTCGGTAGCAGTGCCCCCTGGGCCGTGATGGGTAGCAGTGCCCCCTGGGCCGTGATGAGCTATGACCAGGGAGCCAGGAACCTAAGCTAAGGTAACATAACTGCTGCCGATCGCCTGAACGCCGCGAACAATTTTCCGTGTTGTAAGCCGCAGAGGCATCAAGGAACGCATAGAGCTAATTCTCTGTGTTCCTCGTGCCTCTGTGGTTCAAAAGTGAATTGCCGCAGACGAAATTGTCGCTCGATTAGTTCTCCATAAATGGCATAAAAATTGACACTTCTCGGCGAACGCCACCTCGGAGAAGCGGTTGTAGCGGAATGCGTCAAGCATTTCGTTGGTTGCCGAAGTAAGCAACACCTCCCTCGAAACCTTTGACAGGTTCCGCTACGAAAAGAACGGATTAACCGATCATTCGTCGGTTCTCGAAACTCTTTTTCCGTGTACGATAATGCCAACAAACTTGTTCTTCGCCCTACGGTGTTTTGACCTTTTTATGGCACATCCCAATCATACCTTCATAAATCGCGAACTCAGTTGGCTCGAGTTCAATCAACGTGTACTGGATCAAGCCCTCTATACCAAGGTGCCGGTACTGGAGCGGCTTAAGTTCTTGGCCATTACGGCTAGTAATATGGACGAGTTCTTTATGGTTCGGGTTGGCGGGTTGCAACTTCAACAGGCTCGAGGGATTGAAACTCCGGACCCAAGTGGCAAGACTGTTACCGAACAGCTTGAACAGATTTATGAGCGGGTCAACGCTATCATCCGCGACCAATACGAGTGCTTTCTGAAAGCGGTTGAGCCGACTTTGACTGTCGAGGGGCTGGAGCGTATCTCGGCTCGCAATGCATCGGCCCGACATCGCGAAGCGCTCACTCGCTTTTTTCACGAAGAGATTTATCCGGTTATTTCGCCGATGGACATCGATCCCGAAAGTCCTTTTCCGATTTTGGCAAATCTTGGATTGCACCTGTGCGTTCGAATGGCGAGCGGGGATTCCGACAAACCGCATCGATTTGCCTTCTTACCGTTGGGCAAAGTCCTTTCGCGATTCATTACTTTGCCGAGCGATCGCGGCTACAACTACGCCTTGCTCGAGGACGTCACGTCGGAATTAGTCGATCAGTACTATCCGGGAAAAAGAATCGACGAATGTGTAGCATTTCGCGTTACTCGAAATGCAGACGTTTCAGTGCGTGAGGATAGTGCTGCAGATCTGATGCTGGGTATGCAAGAGGTTCTGCATTCGCGACGCTCCGCGGGCTTCGTTCGGCTCGAAATTGCGGATTCGGTAACGGAACCCACGCTCATGTTCCTCCAAGACAAACTTGGCCTCAATCCCTGCGACGTATTCAAATTTCCAGGACCATTGGATCTTTCCAGTATGATGTACCTCACCGATATGGAGGGGTTTCCGGCCTTGAGAGATACTCCGTGGATCCCGCAGCGCTCGCCCGTGATCGATCCGACTCAGAGCATATTCAAGGCAATAGGCGAACGAGACCTGCTACTCTGCCATCCCTACGAGAGCTTTGAGCCAGTCGTGCGTTTCCTCGAGGAGGCGGCTGACGATCCAGACGTATTGGCCATCAAGCAAGTGTTGTATCGAACGAGCCGCAAGAGCCCAATAGTTGCTTCCTTAAAGAAGGCGGCAGAGCGTGGGAAATATGTTACTGCCATTGTCGAGTTGAAAGCTAGGTTCGATGAAGCTCGTAATATCGAATGGGCTCGCGAGTTGGAACGTTCCGGCGTCCAGGTAATCTATGGCGTACGAGGCCTTAAGACACATGCCAAGATTTGCGTCGTCGTCCGCCGCGAACCCGCCGGCATCATTCGCTATGTCCACTTTGGAACAGGCAACTACAACGAATCCACCGCTCGCATGTACAGCGACATCAGTTATATGACTTGCAATGAGTCGCTCGGGCGGGATGCCAGCGCATTTATCAACGCAATCACTGGATACAGTCAGCCGCAGCCCTATGACAAATTGGACTCTGCGCCTTTGGGACTACGCAAGAAGGTCCTGGCCCTCATCCAGGCTGAGACGATTAACAAACGCAACGGACAAAAAGCTTACATCGCAGGCAAAATGAACTCGCTTGTCGATCCGGACGTTATCAATGCATTGTACGAAGCTAGCCAAGCGGGCGTAATCATCCGCCTCAATATTCGCGGTGTGTGTTGCCTGCGTCCTGGAGTACCAGGCCTGAGCGAGAACATCTCCGTCATCAGCATCGTTGATCGGTTTTTGGAGCATGCTCGCGTCATGTATTTCTACCACGGAGGGGACGATGCTGTATTCATCAGTAGCGCGGATTGGATGCCACGTTCCTTCGACCGACGCGTTGAGTTGCTTGTCCCAATCGAGGATACAGGTTCCCGTCGTCGATTGATGGAAATTCTCGATACTTACTTCCGAGACAATCAGAATGCATGGCGGCTCGGAAGCGACGGTCGTTACACACGAATTCATCCTGAGCAAAATCAGGCCAAGTTTCGAGCCCAGCGGTACTTATTTGAATCAGCGGTAACCGCGATCAAGAAAGCCGAGCAGGCGGCTCGTACGACCTTTGAACCTCACAAGGCTGCGGCAACTCGCGAGACCTAGTGCGTCTTCAAAGTGTAGCTCGGCACTCCGTGCCGAGAAAAACGGTACGGAGTGCCGTTCTACACTGGATTGGAAACCATCTGTCTCAATCTCACCAATTTGACTTGCCGATCCAAATCTACGAAGAAATCATCTACGAGTTGGATTCTATCGTCCTTCTTTTCCTCGTCATTGCTGATGTCGAGTAGCTTAGGCGTATTTATGGCAGCAGTTGTCCCGCTTGTTGCGTCCGCAACGCAACCAAGCGAAATGCTCTTAACAGAGACGGTGCTTTCGAGATCCGACAATTCCGTCGCTTGAATCGACTTCATTTCGAACGACTGCGCGGGTGGTGCACCCAACGCGCCTCGCGGCAACGCGGCACCAGAGCCAGCTTCGGGAATCGTGATGTTCCTTAAGGCCAAGCCACCCACAATACCCTGACGAATTGCAATGAAGTCGCTGTTCAAAACAAAGCCGTTCTTGTCAACGTCGCGAATACTCGTCACCGAACCAGGTGACCCAGCGCCGCCGACAGGCAATCCCGCGCTTAAGTCAGCATTTTGAACGAAGTAGCTTCCGCCAAGCAGCGCTCCATTGATCTCCCCTTGCAAATGGCCAAGGTAAAACTCTTGCACGGTTGCGACACCGATCGCTGCATTTGCGAAGACCCGCACCTCCAACCAGCGATTCTGAATCACGTTGTCATCCCATTCGAAACGAACGCGTGCAGGAGCGGTCGCCGTTGCAGCGGTGACAACGATTGCAGTCGGAGCTGGAGCAGCTGCCCAACTGTTCGGTGGATTAGCCGCTTCATCAAACGCGCCTTGAGGGCTCATTCTAAATCCGAAGTCAGTAACCGACAGGCTCGTGGCTGTCAGTCCAACCACATCGATCACCAAACCATTGATCCCACGAGTGTAGTTGCTCACGTTTTCAAAGCTCAGGGTCTGCGCTGCAGCACCAGCTTTGGCGACGCGTTTCGAAGGATCAAAGCCTCCGTCTATGTTGGTGCCGCCCGATGTATAAGAAGAGCTTTTGTAGTAAGCCGTATTACTTACCGTTGGACCGCGTCCAGGAGAGCCAATGTCCCCAACATTGTAGGTAGCACCCGCAGGATTGGTTGGATTGATTGCGTTGTTCGTGCCTACAACCGAACTCTTCCATTTGGTGCCATCATCGTTGTTGTCAAAAACTCGCGACAGATAGATGCTTGGACCGTTCGCGGCAGCCGGCCAAATCGTTCCATCATCGTCAAAGTTGACTTGATCGAACGAAACTTTTCCAGCATCCCTGAACGCGATGTTCTCATTGATGGAACCAGCAACTGCCGAAGGGGAATTGTCTAGATCACCCCAGAACACGCCTACAACAACGGCATCACTAGGTACGTTCCATTCGGTACGAAATGTCGTTTCTGAAATCG
>JANLRK010000172.1:0-6199 GCA_031361585.1 Pirellula sp.
GTCTCGAATCCATGTCATCGATCCACTCGTCCGAGGCAGTGGACCGAGCTACGGAGCCTCTTCGCCCGTCTCTCGAACGTGACCAGATGACTCGCTCGCAAACGGCGGAAGTCCTGACCCGCGAGATCAAAGGTTGGCTCGATCCGACCGACGACCCGCAGTCGCTCGGTCGTTTCGCGGGCTACGAGATAGTTGGCATCGTTGGCCATGGTGGAATGGGAATCGTCCTCAAGGGCTTCGAGGGTTCGCTCCATCGCTATGTAGCCATTAAGGTGCTTGCCCCTCGCTTGGCCACGAATGGCACTGCGAGACAACGTTTTGCTCGCGAAGCGCAAGCAACAGCGGCAGTGCGTCACGACAATGTCATCGCCATTCATCGCGTCGATGATTGGCATGGCCTACCGTTTCTGGTCATGCCCTATGTCGCAGGCATCTCACTTCAAAAGAGAATCGATACCCAAGGGCCATTGACGGTCGAACAAGCGTTGCGTGTTGGAGTTCAAATTGCATCAGGGTTGGCGGCCGCTCATGCTCAAGGGCTAGTGCATCGAGATATCAAGCCCGCTAACATCTTGCTAGAATACGGTGTGGAACGCATCACGATCACCGATTTCGGTTTGGCACGAGCGGTCGACGACGCTTCCATAACGCGAACTGGTATCATCGCTGGAACGCCTCAGTACATGTCTCCAGAGCAAGCCCAAGCGGGCCAAATCGATGCTCGAAGCGACCTGTTCAGTTTGGGCAGCGTTCTTTACACCATGGTCACAGGCCGTCCACCGTTTCGTGGCTTTGGTAGTTTTGAAGTGCTGCAAAAAATCGTGGATCGCAATCCTCGACCGATTCGCGAAATCGAACCGACCGTGCCAGAATGGTTCCAACAAATTGTTTCGAAGCTTCATTCCAAAAAGCCGTCCGATCCTCCTGCGTCGGCAGGTGAGGTTGCGACCCTCCTCGAAGACTGCTTGGCTCATGTGCGACAGCCAATGGTATCCACATTGCCCAAGCTATTGCCAAAAGCATCTTCGCATCGATGGGTGCCACCGCGCTGGACATTGCCTTGGATAGCTACTGGGATGTTGTTCTCTATGTTCATGACAGGCATCTTCATCGTTCTCGAATTGGACAAAGGCAAGCTGACGATCGAATGCGAGTCCGAAAATATTCCGATTCGAATTTTGAAAGGCGATCAGGTCGTTGAACGCTTGACAATGACTCGGACTCCAACCACCGTTCGCATTGCAGCTGGCAAGTACACTGTCGAGATCGATGGAGATTACGAAGGGATCGCGATCGAGAATAACAAGATCAGCCTGAGTCGCGGCAGCGAGGAAAAGGTCAAAATTGCATTGAATCCTGGACCGACGAAACCAGATCAGTCGACCAAAGAATATAGCGACACATATAAGAAGGAGCTGGAGGCTCGCTGGCTGCATTCAAATGTTGCTAATTCCGCTGGCCTGCCTTTTCTAGGTTCAGGCAGCAGCATCGGCTCCAGGGAAGGAATGGTTTCTGGAATGCCAGGGGGATTTTCTGAAATTCCAGGGGGAATCGAGTACGGATTCGGCAGCTTGGCAAACAACATAAAAACGGACCAATCGCTCATCGATGTAGTCTCGCGGTTTAACGAAAGACATCTCAATGGCGCTCTGGGGGATGAGCAACCGGAGCTCACCACGGCTGAAGTGATCACGTGTGCCTCTTGGAACCTGCTACACGGCAAGTCCCTTTCGCCGCGAGCGACGGAGGGCTTGCGCAAAATCGCTCATCAACGTCAATGGCCAATGCAATGGTCCATTGATGGTGGTTACATCGCATTGCCTCCTACGGATTCACCTGTAGCTGGCTACCGTATCCAGATGCTCAGCGAGGAGGGAAAACTTGTTCTTGACGTTCGGTTGCGATGTTTGGCTCCGCCAAAAGAATTTCAGAAGCCAACGCTTGAATCTACGCGACCAGGCAAGCCGCTTCGCGACGCAGTGGCTCGATTCAATGAATCGCACCGGTTCCCAACCGGTCGGCCACAACCCTACTTGACCGAGAACGAAGTCATCGCGTCGATTCTCTACGCTCTATCGCAGCCCAAGGATCATGAGTTGAGCGAGCTAACGATAAGAATGTTTCTAGACATTGCCAGAACGCATGTGATTCCTGACGGTTGCGAGTTAGAATTACTGACGGAATTTGGGGATGCATACGGTGTCGTGCATACGATATGGTCGATTCGAATGCGAATCCCTTACCTCGACAAACCGATCTTTACCCATGCCTTTCCGATTCGCGACCAGTACCTTAGAGTAACGCACGGAGACGCAGAATCGATACACTGGGGACAGCCCGGAGAGAATGGCTTGCAAGCTGGCGTTAGATTCAACCCAGGATTGAAGTCGTACGATGTAGGACAACGGATTGCCGTCGAAATCTTCTATCGCAACATTTACACCAAGCCATTGAAAGGAATACTGCCAAATATTTTCACCTGCCAATCGATCGACGCACAGGACGAAAACGGTAAGAGTCTCAACATTGTTTTCGCTAAGAGGGGCTTGGAGATCGTTGGCGGTTGGATGGTCACTTCGTTTGGAGATGCGCCTCAAGAAGTACGTGGCCCAACCATTGAAATTCAATCCGTAGAACCGGTCGTCGGCACGAGTATTCAAGAGATCGCAGGAAGCGTGAACGCGTCGAGCCCAAGCATTCTCATTGCGAAACCGGGCCAAATCTGCAGACTTCGATTTTCGGTGAATAATCATGCGGATGGAAATGGTCCAGATCTGAAAACCGGCTTCGTCGAATTCGTAGTTAATGATCCCTAGCAGGAGGGCGAAGCCTCACCCTCCCGTTGCTAGATTCCCCCAACGGTTAGGGTGAAAAAATGGATTTGTTCGAAAATACTCTCCGGTTTTTTTGGGAATGTCCGTAATCTCGCCCAGGTAATTCCTCAAGTAGATGAACGAGGCAACATTTCATTGAGTTTCTTGGACGAGTCGATCACTATGGCAGACGAAAACAGTTCATACATCGTGCGATGCCCGCAATGCGGAATGGAACTGAATCCAAAGATCGCGGAAGGAAATTGCCCGAATTGCCTGATGCAACAAGCGGCTCATGGCACGGGCACGGATGATGAATCCGGGCGACGATGGCAACCACCTTCGATTGAAGCAATCCAAGCTTCATTCCCGCAATTGGACGTGATCGATCTGGTTGGGTCGGGCGGGATGGGAGCGGTGTACAAAGCCAAACAGAAATCGCTTGGTCGCTTCGTGGCCTTGAAAGTACTCGCTCCCCACTATGCAGACAACCCGAACTTTGCCGAACGATTTGCACGAGAAGCCAAGGTACTCGCTGAGGTGACGCATCCTCATATCGTCGCGGTACACGATTTCGGATTCGCGAAGCCGTTTTACTACCTCCTGATGGAATTCGTCGATGGCGTCAATCTGCGGCAAGCGATGAACGCGGCGAGATTGACTCCCGAGCAAGCCCTCCAAATTGTACCGCCAATCTGCGAGGCATTGCAATTCGCTCACCAGCGCGGCATCGTCCATCGCGATATCAAACCCGAGAACTTGCTGCTCGATAAGTTTGGCCAGATCAAAATCGTCGATTTTGGAATCGCCCGACTTCTTGGCAGCCATCCTGAATCGAAGCCATCGGGCAGCCAGTCGGAGGCACCTTGGAGCCGCGACGTCACCACAGATAGCACGGATCGACAACTCACCGGCGTGTCCGTAATCGGAACGCCGAACTACATGGCTCCGGAACAACGCGTAAACCCACAACATGTCGATCACCGCGCGGACATCTATTCGTTGGGGGTTGTACTTTACGAAATGCTTACCGGAGAACTCCCAGGAGCAAAGCTAACGCCACCGTCGCAACGAGTCCAAGTCGACGTTCGGCTGGATGAAGTCGTTCTCCGTGCGCTCGATAGCAAACCTGAATTGCGTTACTCCACCGCATTTGAGTTTCAGCAAAGCGTTGAGTCCGTTGCGACGTCGATTCCGCATTCGAATCGGATCGCACCGGTCAAATCGCAATTTCCGATCCACTTTTCTAAGTGCCACATAACGAATCGGCAAGAGCTAGAAACTGCGTTCGGTCAGTTGTTCTTGTGGAGGAAGAATGGTTACGTTCAATTGGGGGATTCTCAAATTCAATTTATCCGCGATGCTTCGACAACGACAATTCCCTTGGAAGCAATACGAAGTGTTAGCCTTGGACTGTTGTCAGCAGCTGCAAACCCATACGGATTGAACTTCATTGATATCGAGTATCAATCGAACGGCGATACCAAATCACTTGTATTCATCCCTAACGAGCGAATCGTCGACTATCCATCGTCCTTCAATGTTCGCATTTACAATTGGTGGGAGTCGATCCGACAGCATGTGGAAAGTCGGACAGGTAAAGTGCCTATCGCTCGTCCAGCCAAAGACCTTTTAAGTCGCAGCGCAAAAAATTCCGCCTGGTGGGTACTTGTTCTGTTTGCCCTGATTCTGACGTCGATTTTCCTGTTCACACAACTTGCAATACGCCAAGTTGACGGTGGTGGCTCAGTAGGTTGGTGGGGCTGGATTGGTGCAGTGGTCTTTGCAGCATTCATTCTTTCGCCGACATTGGTACTCTTGCGTCTTCGGAATCGCAATGACCCTGACCATCCGCGGTTTCATAAAAGAATCGCATTACTTCGATCTCACACTTCAAGCGATAAGATGTCGCGGCTGGCGGTCACAGGATTGATCGCATTCCCTTTTGTTGTTGGAGGCCTAGTCGGTGTTGTATTTCAGTTGCTGTTATGGCGATCAGCCGCGAATGCCAACTTAAGACCACCAATTCTAGTCGCTCCGATTGACCCCATATTCCCGAGTGCTGCTCATGTTGGTGGAAAAGGCACATCGGAGAGTGGCACGGTCTACTATTGCACGGTCTACTACAGCACAACTCGAGGCTACCTCGACTTTGTGATCGTGTATAAAGGAGAATTTGGAAGTTCATCCGGAGGATCGCAGAATCCAATGAATGGAACGTGGAACCAAGATGCCCGATTGCTCCTCAAAAATGATCGTACCTTCCAAGTGACTCGCAGCTTTATGGACGAGCAGAAGATCACAATCAATGGATCTGAGAAGCGTTTGAGTAGCGGGCGTGTGTTCCAGTTGGGCGATGACGGCACATTCCAACAGATTGCGGGTGATCCCCCAATCGATGTAGCCATGAATCCAAGTTCTATTCTGAAATGGATTGAGTCTGCGAAGGAAGAAACAATTCGGCTGGAAAGACTTTAATAAATCGTGATGGACCTACCTCCGAAATCTTTTCAAACAACACAGTGGACGAAGGTCTTGTCCGCTCGCGATGATACTCCGGCTGGGAAGGAAGCGCTAAGAGCATTGTGTGAAGTGTACTACGAACCTGTCGCACTGTTCATTTCAAGGTTTCTCAATTCGCGGAACTCGGAGATCGTAGAAACAGATCGGGACTTAACACATGCGTTTTTCACTAAACTTCTCGAAGGCAAGTTGATTGCGAGCGTCGATCAATCCAAGGGGCGATTTCGTACGTACCTTTTGGGTGCAGTGAAGCACTTCCTCTTGGACCATCGTGTACACAGGAATGCATTGAAACGCGGCGGGAATCATCACGTCGTTCCTCTCGACATGTCGACAGGAGAAAACTCAGAGGAGGGGACACTACATGTCGCTGACCCAATCGGGTTTCCACCCGATTCTTACTTCGATCGGCAGTGGGCCATGTCAATCATCGACAGCGCGATGACAGCCTTGCGACAGCAAGCATCGAACGACGTTGACGCCCAACGTTTTAAAGTGTTATCGCGATGGTTGGTATTACCTTGCGACGGAACTGCGGTGGTCGAGGCCGCAATACAGCTCAGCATAACCGAAAACGCCTTTCGCGTAGCAATTCATCGCTTTCGCAAAGAGTTTCGCAAAGCTGTCGCTGACCTGATTGTTTCTACGTTAGACGATCCGGCGCAACTGCAAGAAGAGATGACCTATCTGCTATCCGCCCTATCGCATCGGGAAGAAAAGTAAAAAGGGGTCAGCGACGGTCTTAATTCTTGGCAATAGCGGAATCGCAAAAATTGTAAATTTGCGATTTCCGTTGTTTTGACGCTGTGCCGCCAGCGCTCCTTGGGGCCAGCCCCAAACCCCGGGATTTTTTCAGGCATAGC
>JANLRK010000337.1:0-12128 GCA_031361585.1 Pirellula sp.
CCGCTCGACGCGCCCAAGTCAACCGCGATCACCACCCCTGCATCGTCCATGCTCGTCCCCCGAAAGAAATAGAGCTACCAAAGAAAAACAGCTATGCGAAAGACGGAAATTCTAACGACAAGTTCGAGTGACTGTCAGGGACTTGACGGAGTTATTCGACCCGAAATGGAAACCAGACACATGTGCTGGAACGCAGCGTGGTGGTAGCATGGCCCCCTGGGCCGTGTGAAGGACTTGGACGCAGCGCCGGCAGCGAAACGTCACTCTCGGCAAGAGTGACCTACGGCACAGTCACTCTCGGCAAGAGTGACCTACTCGAGTGAAATTACGGTCGGTAATCTATTGAGCTATTGATTCAATCCCCAGTCTTTTCATTTTTTTGTAAAGCGTTGTTCGGTTGATGCCCAACTGGTCAGCCGTGACGTTTCGGTTCCAATCATTGGCTTTGAGTACTTCCAAGATGATACTGCGTTCGGGGCCCTCAAGTGCTTCGCTTAGGTTTCGGATCATTGGTGAGGCACCACTGGCAGCAGCATCTGATTTGTGGCCATGCGATGACTGCAATGATTTTGGAGTTTCTGAGATACCGGTGCTTGATGGTCCGATAGGGATTGTTGCACTTTGAAGCGATCTGGGGAGCGCATCGCAATCGATGCTGCGAGACTTCGTTAGCAAGACGGCTCGCTGGATGACGTTTTCAAGTTCTCGAATATTGCCTGGCCATGCGTGGGCCAACATCTTATTCATTGCATTGGTCGTAAAGCCGTCAACAACTCTTGCGAATTCCTTCGACGCGTTGAGCAAGAAATGTTCAGCAAGCAACGGGATATCGTCGGGACGCTCGCGCAGGGCAGGGAGTTCAATATGAATGACATTGACACGGTAAAACAAGTCCTGTCGAAAACGTCCCTCAGCCACCGCAGTGTCAAGATTTTCGTTCGTGGCTAAGATGGTTCGCGTGTCGACCGAGATGGTTTCGGTCCCTCCAAGCGGTTCGAATTGCAATTCCTGGAGCACGCGCAACAACTTGACTTGCAGCGCTTGGCTTGCCGTTCCGATTTCGTCCAAAAAAATTGTGCCCTTGTCCGAAAGTTGGAACTTCCCGACTTTATTGTGGGTGGCGCCGGTAAAGGAGCCAGCCATATGGCCAAACAATTCGCTTTCAAGTAGGGTATCAGGCAGGGCACCACATGCTACCTCAACGAATGGCGCCTTGCGTCGCGAAGACTTTTTATGGATGGCTCGAGCGATCATGCTTTTCCCCGTACCGTTCTCTCCAGTGATGAGAATGGACGCTCGCGAATCAGCCACGTTGTCGATCATTTCAAAGATCTTCAACATGCGCAAATCATGGCTAACAATACTTTCCAATCCAAAACGGCGATCGAGTGCAATTTTGAGGCGTTCGTTTTCGTCGGTGATGTTTTTTTGTTGAAGCGCTCTCGTGATGGCGGTGTGGAGTTCATCATCAATGATGGGCTTGGTCAAGAGTTCGAATGCTCCAGCCGCAACCGATTCACGTGCGGCATCTGGGCCAGCGTATCCTGTCATCATCAGGACAGGTAATTGGGGGAAACGTTTTCGGACCTTTTTTAACAATGCGATGCCGTCGCCATCGTCGAATCGTACGTCGCACAATAGCAGATCGAAGGGTTCCTTCGCCAACAACTTCATGGTCTGCTCGATGCTTTGGGCGGTTTGAACAAGGTAGCCTTCGCTGACTAGCCATTCCGCCATCGACTCCAGAAGCCATTGATCGTCGTCCGCAATCAAGAGGCGTGTTTTGGATTCGCTTTTTGTGCTGTTGTTTGACATCGGTTGGATCGAATAAAACTGGATGGGAGTTTCGGAGCTAGTCCGTACATTGACACGACTTGGAAACATAGGTTGACTTTTCGCAACATGCTGAGCAAACAGAAGGATTCCGTAATCCAACAGGTTTTCTTCTTGAAAAGCCGTTCGATTCGCCATCAAAATCGATAAAATCGGCACTTCGCATCAAGACGTTAGGACCCCGTTGGAATATCCTAGATAGGAGTTGTTTGACCCTTTTAAGTGAACAACAATTTGAAAGATACCTCCCACGCTCTGGCGAGCGTAACTACGGTCTTTTGACCGTGGTCAACTAGCAGGTAGTTTTCAGATCGCCGGCCGCTTTTGGAGACTTTTCATTTTGCATTCACGAGTTTGGCAGCGGTTGGTGCGGCAAACAAAAATGTCCGAACACCACTGGGCGGTATGGGTATTTGGAACCACCGCAGGTGTTTTGGTTCCGATCCTGTTGGTTCTAAGCGGTTGGCTCATGCAACTATTGGTTGCTGGCCAGCACGGCCCAATGGATGGGAAATCGACTGCCATGCCCGATCATTTGACCGTAGGACGGTATTTTGAGCTTAGTACGGCTTGGCTTAACGCAGGTGGAAGTATCCTTCGCGGCGTGTTAGGCATTGTTGCGCTAATTGTCATCGTGATCGCATTGGAATGCATTGCGTTGCTCACTTGCTATCGAGCAGCGCTGCATACATCGCTCGAGCTGGCCGTCGAGTTACAACAAAAGCTTTTTGGGAAGTCTGGGGCTTTGGCCATGGAGCAGGGGTTATCTGGTCAGCAAGATGCGATGCGAGAAATGCTTTATGTCCATGTCCCATCCGTTCGAGAGGCGATCGGTCAATGGTTTCGTGTCTTTCCGAGGCATGTAGTTCAGTCGATACTTTTGCTCCTCCTTTCTGCCTCTATACATCTATGGATTACGGTTCTGGCACTTGTCTGCGCGGTCTTGGTATGGGTCCTGTATTCGAATTTGGAGTCAACGCGCCGGAAAAGGCGACCGGTTCTGTTAGAACGAGCCCGCGCAGCGAGTGAGCAGCTTTCCTACCTTTGCAATACGGCACCCTTGTTAGCGTTTGTCCACGATCAAGAAGACACGAAGTTGAGTTACCAAGGTCATCTGAATTCGTACCGTCAATCACAACTACAATTGGCAGATGGTGGCACTTGGAAGTCCCCGACCATGCTACTCGCTTGCGCAGCGCTTGCTGCATTCCTTATGGTTGTTGTTGCGATTCGCTTTTTGGACGAGTCATCTGGACTCCACGTCGGAGAGCTTTTTGTAATGTGCACGTCCATTGGCCTGTCTGTTGCCAGCCTGTATCGATTTCAGCGAGCCTATCGTCGATATAAGATGGCGGAGCCGCCAGCGGATCGATTGGCAACCTATCTGGAACAACCGACTTTAGACCACAATCACCACGCTCGGATCGTGCCGGTCAAGATTTCGAACAGCATTGTTTTGGACCATGTAACTATCAAAAACAGTTCTGGGCAGAAACTTCTCGAAGACATTTCTACAACGATCAACCTAGGTGAATTGACGGCGGTTGTTTCAAGCCAGGGCGTACAGGCGAGCGCATTTGCGGAACTCATCTTCGGTTTTGGACGGCCTTCAAGCGGTCGGATCTTACTCGATGGAGTAGACTCAACCGATCTTGACCAGTCTGCGATTCGCAATTTTTCGCTTTGGGTTGCAGCCCGCGGCCCTCTCGTGCACGGTACCGTCGAAGAGAATTTGTGGTCTATCGGTTTACCCGATGCAACGGTGGACTTGATGAAGGTAGCAAAGCGAATGCATGTTGCCGATGCTATCCTGAATTTGCCAGATGGGCTTTCTACACTTGTGACGCCAAACGAGGATCGCTTGCTGCCCGACTCGCTCTTTCGAATCGGACTAGCGCGAGGTCTAGTCAAAAAACGAAGTTTGATCGTGGTGCAAGAGCCAAGCGTTCGAGTCAAATCGACCACCGAATCGGAAACTCTCGATGCGATACTTCAGCTCAAGTCCGATAGTACGATGCTCGTTGTTTTGCCTCAAAGGCTGTCAACGTTGCGAACCGCCGATCAGATTATTGTCATTCATGACCATAAGGTAGCTGGTATTGGAACGCATGCGCAGCTGCTAGAAAAAAGCGAAATCTACCGGCACCTCAACTACATGCAATTTTCACCATTTGTCGATAACAAGTCCAGTTAGATGGTGAACCATATTGCATCAGTCCAGTCACTTCATTGTGCCTGTGGATTCGTTCTTCATCCCTCAGCTCATAACGCAGTAGCCAATCGGAAACGCGTAGCATTTCAGCTCGCAGTTCTGCTATACCCAGTGACCCTACCGGCAAAAGATGCGGCGACTGAAGGTGCGATTGCGGCAAGCCAGGATTCCAGAAAATTGTCGCTCAAGTAATAGCGCCTACGGCGTGCGGTCGGTTTGGCAAAGATCGGTAGTTTGGATTCGATCAAGCGATAGCGGTCACTGAGGGTTTGCAAGTAGCCACCTATCTGATTCGTTGTAAGTAGGGCGTAATCACTAAACTCGTTGCACTCATATGGAATGCGAGGTTCGGCAACACCGCTTATCGCGGATTTAGTGATGACGAATTCTTCTGCGACCTGCGTGGGATCTTGCACATTCCAACCCGCTTCGGCGAGTCGTTTGTCAATGAGTTCTGAGCGGGTTTGAGCTTCGGGCTTCGTCATGTTGATTGGTACTACACGGTTACAGATTCGACATTTATTTGATTCATGTATGCGAATCTTTCCCTGTTACTTGATTGACTTGCTCGTTGCTGCGGATCCATCGGCGATTGCGCGAACTACTCGTTTGAGGATTTCTGAATGCATTTGAATATTCCGTAGTTTGCCTTTTCGCTTGGAAGCAAAACGAAGCAATTTATTATGGCTTATCCGGCAATCCGGGGAGGTCCTGTTTTGGTGTTGGTTTTGTTGGCATTGTAGCAAGCCGGAATGCACTAACGTCTCGTTTTCACGGACCAAACCGTGTGCTAGCGCGCTTCGGCTCATCCCACAAGCAAAGTTTGACGCAGTATTAGAGCCAATTGCGTAGCCAGCCCACATTGCTGGCTTGCGGTGGTTTAGATACTTGAAAGACAAGTACAAAGATGAGGATGCTCAGCAAAATCAGTGAGATGGTTGCGAGTAGAATTACCGCCGTCACCTGCTGTCGCCGCTTCTGCATTCGTTTCTTGAGTACAGCTCCAGAGCGAATGGTCGGCGAGCCACTCAGAGCCATTTCGTTGGTTTGCCCAATTCTATCGGAAGGCAATGGCGCAATAGCTGGTTTTTCGGCAACGAACAACTCTGGCACTAGTTCGCTTGCCAGTTGCCATTGAGCTAATCCGTCTCGCCAAAGGAACGAATCCGCTGTTACTCGAGATTCAGCTATCCAATTCATCAGCATACGCGAAGGGGCTGGTCCAAATTGCCCTCCACTGGGCGGCCTCACAAACCATTTTGCATCGACGGCATTGGTCAGCACCGCGGGCATGGCCATCGCCGGACCGATGGGCTTTGACTCGGCTTTGGATGGCGTCGGGGCAGAACTATCGATAGAGACTTTCGGTTCAATCCGAACTTCACTCGTCGTGGCCGAACTGGTTTCTAACGTGATCGCAATGGAACCAGAGGATTTCTTAGCAAGTTTGGTCGTTTTTGTCTTATTGACTTTTTTGAAGGAATCGCGAATTTTTGCAACGGCAGGATTTTCGGGCGAATCCACAAGTGCCGACGAATACGAAGCATCCTTGTCAGGAATGCGAAACGATCCATTGCAATTGGGGCACTTCCCACGCTTTCCAGCTTGGAAGTCTTTCACATGCAATGCAAAGCTGCAAAGGTGGCACACAAAACGTATTCCCATCTATTCCTTCTCCGTTGTTTCCGGACTGCTATCGGTAGGTTTCGTGGCATTTAGTACAGGCTTGATCCATCCGACCGACGGATGTCCTCGCCAGTTCCGCGTCATTGGCGCGGACTGCCTTCAAGATGTCTTGAGCGGTCTGTGTCATGACGATCGCAAATTTTTTGTATTCATCGTCGTCGGAATCGGTCATGCCTGGTTGCTGTAGGATGTTTCCAAACATTGCGATCAGCTCAGAATATTTAACAATATCTTCCTTTTTATCTCGAAACGATTTCTCGCTATTGGTGGCCGGGATCAAGTTATCTCGCAAAGCCCATTCTAGAATCTGCATTGATGGTCCGCGGTCAGCAGTGTCCGCCCATGTTACCTCGTCGGCGGCTCCTGTTAACTTTGTTCCCTTGAGCAAGTTTTGAAGATCCTGCTGTCTCTGTTTGGCTTCGTTAAAAACAGGCTGCGTACCGACTTTGCAGTTCGAGGCCATTCGAGCAAAAATACGTTGCGCATGGCCCGCCGAAGATTGCCAACGCATTTCATCGGGATACTGGGCAATCACCGCCATGGTTGAAGCCATGAGCGTGAATTCTTTGCGAACGTCCGCAACCCCCCCCGAAAACTTAGCAGGCGTAGTAATCAATCCATCGAGCCGCGTCTTCGATTCCTTTATTAGGTCCTCGATCGTGGCTGCGCTGACAATCTCCTTCCAAATGGACCTCCCATTCGTTTCTCGCAGGTTTCCGTCTCCAGCGTCACCCGTCACTGTCGTCGCATTGTTCGTTGCCATTGCGGAACGGGCGCTAGGCATCTCTCCCTGCAATTGGCTGAGCGCATCACTAAAAAAAACGCCGGAAAACTCGTTTGGCTGGAAGGTTGGCGGAGTTGCCCGTTTCGGTTTTCTAACCGAGCGTTGGGCCAGAACCGTCGAGCCTACAAACAGGGTACAAAACGCCAAACAGAAAAATACTCGGAGTTTCATGGTTTCTCAGATAACCGTCGCAATGCGAATAGGTGCGGCTGACTAGCCCGACTTCACTGTCCATATTTTACTCGTCCGTGACTGTCGACGCCAACGGGCTGCATAAGGCTTTGTCGGTAATACTTCAGCCCAGGGAAAAAGAAACAGCCACCAGCCACCAGCCCGAAGATAATGTGAGCGACTTTTGGAAATGCCAACATGAGTACACTCGAGGCAAACAGACAGAATGCTTGAATGTAAAACACGCCACTCAATATCCCCGCTTTGATCAAAAACACCATACCCGTGATGATTGCAACCAGCGGCGTCAGGGTCAGCGGAGGCAAATCAAGCCACCATTCAATCGGAAAAAGCGCCCCGATTCCGATCATACTCGCTCCCCAGACGTGGGCGATTTGACGTTCGACAAAGGTCACTGGCCCCATCCGCCTTCGAAGCGCCCAGAAGACAGCTGCCCACGCTCCCAGCCCTACAATCCAAAGCAACATATACGACCATCGATTAGGCAAATCGCCCTGCAACAGTTGCAAGCCTTCTGTAAGCAAGCATGCAATGACCAAGACCAACGAATGCCACATCCATAGTAGCCCCCAGTTTTCCAAGATCGGAGCATGATGCGTTTCGCGAAACCATCGCGCAATGACTTGAACGAATTGGCCCGATCTTGCTGAAATGGGTTCGTCATTCAAAAAGGCACGAAGATCATTGGCCAGGGATTCCGCCGACGAATACCTTAGGTCTGCAGGCTTTTGCAAACAGCGAACCACAATCATCTCGAGATCTCGGTCTACCTTGGGCTCGATTGTTCTCGGCAGCGGTGGGTCTTGTTCGAGAATCTTTAATAGTAGATCTACTGGAGACTGCGCGACATGCGGCGGCCGCCCAGTCAAAGCTTGGTATAAAACCGTTCCTAAACTATAGATATCCGACGCCGGACCAATGGGCCCCATTCGGCCACTCGCTTGCTCCGGACTCATGTAGGTTGGTGTCCCTAGAACGACGCCCGTGCGCGTCAATGATTCAACGCTATCGGATTGCTTCGCTAAACCGAAATCGGTGAGTTTGGCACTACCGGATTCATCGATCAGAATGTTAGAGGGCTTGATGTCGCGATGCACTACTCCAGACATGTGCGCAAAATGAACAGCTCGACCAACTTGCTCCAGATAAGTCGCCGCTTGTCTGTGCGTTAAACCCTCGTTTGCCATCAAATCGGAGAGGGTCCGTCCCTTGATAAACTTCATCGCAAAAAATGGGCGCCCATCTAGTTCACCAACGTCAAACACAGGTACGATTCCAATGTGTTCCAGTTTTGCGGTCGCTTTGGCTTCAGCAAAGAAGCGTTGCCTTTCCATATCGGACGCCAACCGATCGCGAAGAATCATTTTGATCGCCACCTCTCGATTCAAACTGATCTGAGTTGCTCGATAAACGATCCCCATGCCCCCTCGGCCAACGACTTCGATCAATCGGTAATCACCAATCGTGCAAGGCAAACTCATTTGCCATTGCCCTGAATCGGACTTCGTAGCGCTCGCTTCAAGGAGCTTTGCTTCGGCCCCTCCAACCGCATCGGTGACCATCACCGTCCCCCACAAAAACATCAAGTCCGAAGCATGTTCCGGATGTTGCTTGCAGATCGAGTGAATATCGATGGCTTGACCGCGTTGCATGGCATCGGTCAGTTCGCTGACAATAGCGGCCAGTTTGGCTTCTGCTTCCGATACGGGTTCGTCCGATTCGTCGACTACCTCGGACGAGAAAGAAGGATCGCGAGGAACCCTCGGCCCAATTGCGTCCGGTCTCATTCTTCAAGATCCTTTTGGAGAGCGGGCATCCCCTCGATGATCTCTCGCAATCGCTTCAACGCTCGCAAGTAACGCATGCTTGCGGCTGGTTCCGTCAGTCCAAGTGACTGAGCAATTTCCTGATTGTTGAGTTGTTCGTAGTGACGCATCAAAATGATCTCGCGGTCATTTTCTCGCAGCATTTGAACGGCCGATTCAATTTGTTGGGCCAATTCACGTTGCGTTGCGGCCGCCGCAGGTGTCAGGGCTTGATCGCGAAACTGATTCGCCAACTCGATGGTGGACTGATCAAATGCGCCTTTGCCTGGCTGCGGTTGCTCGCGGTCGATGCTTCGCTTGGCAGAGACACGATGTCGCCGGTGGGCATCGATTATGCGATCCTTGGCGATCTGGCGGATCCACAGATGGAATGGCATAACCGGATTGCTTAAATAGTCGGTTAAGCGGCGGTTCGCCTCGATTAACACATCCTGAATCACATCGCTGACATCCATTCGCTGCATGAGACGTTGATCAAGTCGCAGTTGGATCATGCGTCGAAGCGAGTTACGGTGACGATCCATGAGCTCCTCGACCGCGACAGCTTGTCCGTCCCTTACATTATTGAGAAGCTCAGCGGTTACCTCTCCGTCGGGCCATATGGAGTTGTTCATTGCATTTCCTGGGGGATTTTCATTCATATCCTCCATTCTAGCTCAATGACCAGGGGCTTGTGGAGGGCCTTCTAAGCCAGCGGAGGGTGAAGTGCACTGCCATCGAGTTCATTTCTTGGGGCTTTGCATCCAGTGTAGCTCGGCACTCCGTGCCGTTTTTATCGGCACGGTGTGCCGAGCTACACACTTAGGCTCCAAGAAAACGTTTGCACGCCGTAGGGAGCACATCATCAGAAACGTCAAGCAAGTGTAGCCGGCGAAATGCCAACAGCACTCTGAATAAAATTCGAGTAGTTCTTCCCAAGCTACTGGACGATTCGCCCGAAACCGAATCGATTTTGCTAGCAACTCAAGCGCTAACACACACAAGCCAGGAACGATCAATAGCCAGCTGAGCACCACCGAACAGGATACCAGATACGATTGCACCTTTACTCGTAGGATACTTCTCGCTAGGAGATAGGTCATGATCGCTGACAATGGTGCTGCCACGAAGAGCTGAAAAGCCTGAATGCGCACGTCAAGTAGTGGTAACCCCCAAAAACTATATGTTCGTATTAAAAGCGTCATCTGGATAGCACATACCGCGATCAAGCACATCAAAAATCGGATGCTCACTTGCCTACCTGCTTTTCCATTATCTGATGGATACAAATGATCCTCCAGTCTTTGTGGAGAAAGCCATGCCACCAAGGATTGCATGGCTAGGGACACAAAAAAGTAACTCAAGCCGATGGCTAATAGATACATATTGCACGGCCCTCTAAATCGATTGTCCCACAAATCTGAAATGGTCTCCGGAATAGTTGAGAACAGCGAACATGCAAGCAAAGCTGCGGAAAAACCAATCAACAATCGCCAAGGTAACGGAAACGTTCCGCGAACCATCCAGAACGCAAGCACGCCAAGCCAAGCGCCAGGCATGGCTATCTCGACATACAGCGAAAATCTAACGTACTCCATATTCCAAATCTGTCCTGCGGCATCCCGTAGAAGCCAATAGGCAATTGGCGTTAGGAGCAGGAATATCCAACATCGAATTGCACGCCAACGTGGTGATCTAAGTAGTCGTCCTCGCGATAAGATCGCGCCCGAAATCAAGATTCCGGCAGTGTCGATAACAACATCTGTCCATACTCCATTGCGCTGCGGTACAAATGACTGATGCCATTCGTCAGAGAGGGCGTACGCAAAGCAAGGGACACCAGCCCAGATTATGTTGGCACGACTCCGTTGGCCACGATATCGATCGATCGCCCAGGTTGCTAGCGCCGTGAGGATAGCAAACTCTGTAACGTGCCATCCCTTTACGATGAAGAGCCAAGATACTCCCCAAAAAATCTTGAACCGCTCGAACGCGTCCTCATTGTTAAAGACATGTTCTCGAAACCAATCGAAAAACGCTTGCGGCGTAATCACGGTCGACGAGGTAACCAGAATCGAGAGTGCCCAAAGGACACACAAGAGGGCCATGATGGAACAACTGTTCCTTTTTTCTCGGTCGCTGGGAATCAAGGTCACGTTTGGTTGCTTTATTGAATGGATGTGGTGGGGGTGCAATGCTTGCACTTCACTGTCACTCTCGGCAAGAGTGACCTACGTGTCCGCCTTCAATACCTTTTTGACAATTGGCGATGCAACACGTGAAGCGGCGTTCCGGAGCAATAGCCCGGTGTTGTACGCTTGCTTGCGTAGCTGGCTCCAGTACTCACTGTCATGGTATTCGCGAAGCAGCCTTAATAGCTTCGATCGGTCTGCTTCAGGTAGGACATCCAGCAACACTGGAGCGAGCAACTCCGTTACATTGTGCACAGCATTGGGCCGCAAACAAACAGGCACGATTCTTTCCGCAGGTAACGAAAAATCCGCTTCCAGAGATGCAACTGCCATGGCAATGTTCCGTGCCTTGATCGAGTTTTCGTCCCGCAAATCATAAGGCGGATTCCATTCGGCAAAAGGGCGAAGTTGGTCGATATGCGACAGAGCAATTACAATGGGCGGAATAGATCGCCGTTTATTGCTAACAAAACGTTCGCGAAGCTCTTCAAGCAGTAGTTGGTCTGGTGATCGAGCTGCCGTGGTCGCCGAACAAACCATAAGAATCAAATCGCATTTCAAGAGCTCTGGTTCAAGTTGCGAGACAGCATGGCTATTCTCTTTTCCTCCAAACCCTTCCGTGTCAAAGAGAATTGCTTTCGGCAATCCCTCTCGTTCGAGTACATACGGAGTAATGTCGGTCGTACATGGCAACGTATCCGTTGCCGCCCGCATCTCACCGAAGAGCGCGTTTACTAGGCTCGATTTGCCTGCCTTGGCTTGTCCTAGTACGATCACGCGTAAAGGCTCGTTAGCCTTGCGAACCGAGGACCTGTCTGCCCTCTCCACGTCCTGCCCCGATTTGGGTGATCGATAATCTTGAAACGCTGGTTCGTTCAAGGCAAGCTGCCCGCTATAAAGCTCAATCGCATATTCACCCGCTCGCCTGACGCAGTAGCCAATTGCCCATCGCTTAGCCTCTTCCAAAGCCGTCACGCTCAAGTCCCCTAGAAGGTTGTCGTTGACTTCTTTGAAAGCGCCCGACACGGGATTCAATGCAAACCGAATCATGCGGTAACCCAACCGCCAGGGACTTTCCATCGCCGTAAACGAAGCTGTTTTATTCCAAAGGAAAGCCATCTGTTCTAACTGGCGAATCGTCAGTACGTGCGAACCAGGAATATGGTTCTTGGCCTCGGTGCGTAAATCATGAAGTACCCGTTCCGCAATCAACATTGCATCAGGCACGGTGATTTCAAGCGCGGGCCTCTTGGACGTGCGGCCAAACCGAACTGCAACAGCGTTAAAGAGTTCGATCGAAAGCTGCTTCCAAGCGTTCAGGTCATCAAGTGGAGGGGGACTCTCCTCCGTTTTCTGAGCGAGTTGTTCAATCGCTTCTCTCGCGCTTTCTTCGCCAGACGCACCCAGCGTTTCGCCGGATACAC
>JANLRK010000200.1:0-22233 GCA_031361585.1 Pirellula sp.
CAAAGCGACGCACACCAGCGGTATATTTTCGACAGTTACGCCAAACGAATTGATAACCGCCCAATAGATTGAGGCACATAGGAAAGCGTTTACCAAGCCCATTTACAGCTTCGAAAAATAAGCCAACCCAGACTGGCCGCCTGGTTTTGAAAATACCGACTCTGTGCATCGGATTTCCGGACGCGAATTTGCTTCACGGGTTAAATACTTGGATTGGGTTTCAACCCAAGCGACCAGTGATCAAAAGCGCGGTCTGTGGAGAGCTACGCAGGAGTTTGCCACGACAGGATTCTCCAAAAATACATCGTTGACCCAATTGATTCAGTTCGATGACTATCGACAAGTCAAACCAGGAATTTGGATACCATTTCACGAAACGAGTTCGACAAGAAGAGACACTGCCACGACGAAACAAGGGTTCCCTAGCCGAAGAACGTATCCGGAAATGAATGATCTAAGCCAATATTTCTCAAAAGCAGAGTTGATCGTCGACGAAGTACGATTCGATGTGGACGTCGACGCGAGATGGGAGATGCTTAAATCGCAGCCAAGGTAATGGAGAGTAGAAAGAATCCATGTAAGTCCAAGGTTTGGGGCGCGAGCCATTCGATAGACTGGCGACTCAAACCCGTGGTCATGTCGTTAGACACGCCACAATTTCGCACCCCAAACCTATGGAACAAGGAATTCTGATCATGATGATTCTCGCATTGGACCTCGGGAAGTTCAATACGATGTGTTGTTTTTTCGACTCCGAAACACGCAAGCCTGAGTTTATCGTCGCTGAGACGCAGCGCGAGTACCTTACCAAAATCTTCAAGCTCAAGCACGTTGACATCGTCGTCATGGAAGCCTGCGGGCCGTGCGGGTGGATCAGCGAACTTTGCGAAGAATTGGGCCTTAAGACCTTAGTTTGCTCAACCAATGAAGAGGCATGGAAGTGGGCCAACGTCAAGCGAAAGACCGATCGTGACGATGCTCTTAAACTGGCTCGAGCAACGTATTCAACTTCTCAACAGCTTTCAGCAACAAGTTCCAATGTTGAAACGCATCGAAGGTATCGATCCGCAAACAGTCATCGCGATCGAATCCCATTTCGCTAAGCTCGATGGTTTCAGCCAATGCGATCATGTTCGATGGCCCGTTGGTGATCATCTCGACAGATGCATGTTTGCTTTCCAGCGGCATGACTTGTTCCATTGCTGTGTGGATGGCCCACAAGGCAGCTCGCTCTGCATCTTCGCTGTCAATGATCGCTCGAAGTGTTCCGCTTTGAACGTAAAATTTGGCCATAGTAATCTTCCCTGATCGTAGAGGTAACAGTGTTTCGGCTGGCGGGGTCGGCCGTCTACTTCCTGCCTCGTGAGGGCAGAGGCAGGAAGTAGATTAGACCGCTTTCGGGCGTCAAAGCAGGGATGTTGTGGCTCGTCAGCTTTGACACAAGAAGTATCGCTCTGGCCATTGACACCTTAGGTCAAAGCGACGAATCTTTTTCTCGGATTGGCAAAAGTCGCAGAATTGCAATCGATGCTCAGTCGATCGCGATCTCTTGAATGTATGCGACCAGTAACTCAATTTTGAACCACATAGGCACGAGTAGCGCAGAGAATCCGCAGAGATGGAAGCCTATCTCACTTATTTGAGATACAATGCTTTCTAAGAGGTCATTCGATGAAAACAACTTTCTTTGAAGAAGTTTGAAATGATTATGATGAGCTGGCCAAAGCCCACTGTGTTGTTTTGCAAAGCCATCTTGATTTATTTCATGGCACCCCTGATGCCCATCTTCGCCGATGTGGCTTTTGAGAAGCAGGAGGGCAGTCTCAAGATCAGCGTTGATGGCCAACCATTCGCTGTTTATGTCTGGAACGATCCGACTACGACCAGACCTTATTTCAAGCAGGTGATGGCCGCTGGCGGCGAAGTTCAGATCACTCGCAATCATCCACCATCGCCCGAGGACATACAGGATCATGCGACGTACCATCCCGGCATTTGGTGGGGGTTCGGTGATGTAGGTGGCAACGACTACTGGCGATTGAAGGCCAAAATAATTGGTGGAACGTTTGACCAGGAACCAATCGGTGGCAAGGATTCCGGCAGCTTTACGGTCCGCGATAAGATGTTAGTCAACGGTGGTGACGAAGTATTTTGCGAGCAAATTTGTCGATACACCATTCTTCGCCGACAAGCAGGAATTCTGATGGTGTGCGAAAGCACGTTTCGTCGCGAGCAAGGGGAGTTTTGGTTGGGTGATCAGGAGGAGATGGGGTTGGCTATACGAGTCGCTTCACCTTTGGCTCTAGTTTCTGGTAGCGGCGGTCGCATACTCAATAGCGAGCGCAGTACGGATTTGAAGCAAATAAGAACCAGGCAGTCAGACTGGTGTGACTACAGCGGTCCGATCCATGGGCAGTACGGCGGACTGATGGTGATGAACGATCCGAAAAACTTCCGCAAGCCTTGGTGGCACGCGGTGGACACAGGTCTGCTAGTGGCCAATCCGCTCGGTGAAAGCGAATTGAATGGAGGAAGCAAGAAGACGCAAAATGTGTTGGTAAAAGCGGGTGAATCGTTTCGGCTGAGATACGGCGTTCTCGTTCACTTAGAACCGACTGCCGAAGTGTTCGATCCGCGCGAGGCATATGCGGGCTTTTTGAACCTCTTGCCGACGCTGGATAAGAAGCCCGTAGTCACCAAAGTATCGCAAGCCGATCTGCCGCAAGTCCCGGAAGGATTTAACGTCTCGATCTTTGCGCAAGAGCCGATGGTGTACAAGCCAACATCGCTTTGCTTTGACGCCCAGGGGCGACTGTTTGTTGGGCAGGGACCGCAGTATCCCGAGAACTATCCTAGCTCTCCAACCGATAGTGTTTTTGTGTTCATCGATTCCAATCATGATGGAGTGGCAGACCAAGCCAAAGAATTTGCCAAGGGCTTTAACAGTGTTCAGGGTCTCGCTTGGAGAGGGAACGACCTCTATGTGGCTAACTCTCCAGAGTTGACTATCGTGCGAGACTTGGATGGCGATGACGTGGCGGATGAATATGTTGTCGTCTACACCGATCTCGGAAACCGCGAACACGCCTTGCACGGTTTGAATTGGGCGCCCGATGGAAAACTCTATATGTCCAAAGGAAATTCCAAAGGTCACAATCAGCCCGAAAAAACAGGAACTGTGGCGCCTCGTCCGTTTCGTGAATTATGGGATGTGGAGCAACCGAGTGGCGCGCCTGATAGGTATCCACCTAAGGTCTTTACGAAGGATAACTATCGCAAGACATATCACCATTGGGATGACGACTGGGGACGGCAAGGGGGGGTGTTGCGATGCGATCCCTTGGGAGAAAACCTCGAGATTGTTTCTCGCGGATTGCGCAACCCCTGGGACATTGCGGCCGATCCAGGATTCAATTGGCTTGGCACAGACAATGACCAGTCGCAGGGTGACCGTTTCGTCATGCCCTTCTTTGGTGCTCATTTCGGATGGGGCCATCCCTACAGCAGTCATTGGTCCGGAGACAAGAATCTGCCGACCGTTCCTGTCAGTGGCCCGATGTTTCCAGGATCTGGCGCGGGGATCATTTACTACGATCACGAGCATTTTCCAACTGCATACCGACAATTGTTTATTCTCAACGACTGGCTCGACGGCACAATGCTTTACCGACCAACTTGGGATGGTGCGATCATGAAGCCGGAGGGGGGAGCACTGCAACCTTTCATCCGTCGTGGGACCGGTGATATGTTATACCGACCCACGGATCTCGAGGTCGGACCAGATGGATCGATTTATGTTTGCGGTTGGGGCGGAAACTATCATTACGAACGGAACCAAGAGGGTAGCTGGCTCTTTCGTGTTACCCATTCCGAAGCGAAAACGTCGAAGTCAGGACAACTCGAGGCCAAGCGATCTCAGTCCATAGGCTCGTGGGGACTCGACCAGTTAGTAGAGGATTTAGGTCCCGGAACGCTACCTGTTTGGAGGGTGGCTGCTCAAGATGAACTGTTGCGGCGTAGTGGTTCGGTGCGAGACGCGTTGATTCAAAAAATGGAATCAGACCAGTTGAACATGGGCCAGCAGACTTGGGCTGTGTGGGCGCTTGGACGGATGTTGCCGGGTGATTCCGCCATTGATGATTTTCTGATTCGATCGGCTAGTGCGGAGCAACGGCGCTCGCTAAACCTTCGATTGCAAGCCATACGAATCTTGGCGGATCGGGTTCGAAACAACCAACAGAATTCACTGCCTGAAGTTGTTGCGAATGCAATCGCGGACGCCGATCCACGAGTCCGATTCGAAGCCGTTCAAGCGATGCGTCATGCTCGTGCAAAACAGCAATTGGGAACACTGATAGAGCGACTCGCGGACGAGAAGGATCGTCTAGTCTTTTATGTTCTTTGGGGAGCATTGAGAGAACTGTCTGCGGTAGAGGATCGCAAACAACTCCTGAATGATCAACAACCGCGAGTCCGACTGGCTGCTTTGTTGAGTTTACTGGAAGAATACCAAATGACGCTGGACGAAGCGATCAACTTGGCGGAGAAGGAGACCGATACGGAGGTTCAAAGCTGGGCCATGGCTTTCGCAATGAATCCACTTCCGCCGTCGAAGATGCCGAACACGGCAGCTCGCGTAGAACTCGAACAGTCCATGCCGGCCAAAGACTTGATTGAAAGGGCCGAAAGGGCAGTAGACCGGCCAGTCATGCGACGACTTTTTTTGAACCTCATTTCTCGAGCTTCGTTTCGTGGTAACGATTGGAAGCAGATCAGCGATTTCTACGAAACGCTGAAAAGCGACGAGGAACGGAGACTGGTCATGGTACCGCTGACTACTTCGGTAGCGGCGAAAGAGTACGTCTGGGACGCATTTGCGGGCAACGAAACATTGCAGCGAGCTGCGGTGGAATGTTGGCAGCGCATGTTGAATCTATCGGCCCCAACGTCCCCCGCTTCCGAACAGCGTCGCATGGAACTTGGTTTTGCAGGAAGAGAAACAGATTCCATCACCAACGTTGAAGCCAACGCAAAAATGTTAGCAACTTGGTTGCTCGATAAATTATCCCAAGTCGGCTCCGAAGATAAACGTGTTGAATGCGCAGTCGAGGTACTTGCTGCATCGAATCTACCAGTAGGTTGGATTCCGCCCGCTGCCACTCATGCAATACTAGCAAACATATTGGAGTCGCATCGCGATTCGTTGAACCGCTCTCGCGTGTTGACGTTTGTGGGCAAAATCGACCCTTCGCAGGTGCCTGAACAATCACCTATCCGTGAAGTGCTGAGAAAACTTAGCGCAGAACCCGATCCACGGCTCTATTTGGCTCTCGTCAGTCTAACAAAGCGATTGGGGATGGACATCGACATCCCCAAGTTGGAAGTTGCCAATCGGGATGGGGTTTTGGCGCGAATGGCAAGTGCGGACGTCGACCGAGGCCGTCGCATGTTCTTTGATGTAGCCAACGGAATTGGCTGTGCTGCGTGCCATCGAGTTGCTGGGCAAGGAAACGATTTCGCGCCCGACTTGTCCAGCATCGGACTTCGTGCCAAACCCGATACGATCATAGAATCAATCCTTACTCCGAGCGCCGCGATTACGGAAGGATATAGCCAGCAGCTGTTCCTCACGGACGACGGCCAAACGATTTCTGGTGTCGTCTTGCGAGAGACTGCTGCGGAAGTGACGGTCTTCAAATCCGATCTCAAGCAGCAAACGATTGCAGCACGGTCAATTGTCGAACGCCAAAAGCTAAAAATCTCGGCCATGCCGGATGGTTATTCATTATTTGGAAACGAGCAAATCGCTGACCTAACTGCCTATCTTTTGAGCCTTAAGCACAACACGCCCATGGCAAAAGGTAAGGCCAATGCGGAGAGCACCAACTGAATCTGTTGCCGATGGCGAGCGCATCAGGGCGCAGAGTTGCTTTCTGAAATCGCAATACCCCACCGTTCAAGCAACGTACCTCTTTGTTCTTCTACGGAGGCGATTTTTGTGTTGTAATCCGCTAAAGCTAAGGCTGCATTGAGTAGCGAGTCTACCTGCGATTGAATGGCAGATTGATAATCCAATAGCGATACCAATAATGCTTCCGGACCCGACTCTGCGGGTGGGCTTTCGTAACGAATCTTAGCCAATTTGACCCATTGTTGCGATTCAGCAAACTGACGTAACGAACTTTCAAAGGTGGCAAATGAAAGCTGCAAAGAGTTTAGTGACTCAGCAATATTGAATCCAACTTGGCGCTCAAAGGCATCTAGGAGTTCACTCACCCGAATGGCCTCGAGTTCGGATTGGCGGTATTTCGATTTTGCTGCTCGATTGCCTACTTGACGTGCATAAACCAGACCAACGCTTACATCGACGAATTCAAATTTTGACATGTCACGAAGCGAACTTCCTAGGTCGTTATCCAGTCCACTTGATCGAACGCTGGAACGTAAATCCAACTGCGGATGCAACTGATTACGTGCAACTTGGACCTGATTCTGCCTGACGCCGATTTCGTATCGTTGGCGCAGTAATATCGGATTGCGTTGAAGTGCGACAGCTGTAACTGTGTTCAAGTCAAATTCTGGTTTCCGTCGCTCCGGGGCGTCAGATGGCTCAAGCATCGTACTTGGATCGATTTCCATGCCGGTCAATTGTGCGATTTGGAGACTGATGCGTTGGATCTCCTTTTCCGCTTTTAGCTTTTGCTGAAAAAGGTCCTCCAATTTAAAACTAGCGCGCGCAACATCGGTGTAGATCACTCGACCTGCTTCGAACCGATTGCGTTCTACCTCGACAATTTCAGAGGACAATTCGATCGCGTCAGCTATTGCATTGCGACGAACGTGATTTGCATGCAGCTGCCAGTAAGCTTGTTCAATACTGCGAAGCTGCTGCTGCAGTTTGGATTCGACTTCAAACCGGCTCTGCTCCAAACGATTTTCAGCGATACGAATCGTTGCTAGGTTTGTCGGACGGCCTGCACCTCGCAGCAATGGCTGGGTGGCTTGCATTACAAGATCAGACGAATTGATCGGATTGAAACCGCGGCCATTACCGGCGGGAAAAAACAAGTACGCTAGGGAGGGTTCGTACCCAACGCTGGTGGTCGTTCCCGTAGCCCATTCCTTGGTCAGCCGGGAATTGAACTCAATTTCATCTCGTTTGTTTGCAATTGGAATTCCACCGCTAAAAAAGGAAGACGGCGGACGGTCAACATGATTCGTCGCAGCTTGAGTGCTCAGTACAGGATCGAATCGGGCCTGGGCAAAAGGAATCTGCAATGCAGTAATCTCGGGATCCATCAGGGTGACGGATTCCACCGATACATCGGCACCTAACGAGTGAATCACTCGTTTGCTTACAAAGGACTTGTGAATCGCTTCCAGTAGTGGCAGGTACCTACTTCGGCTCCCGCTGATAATCCATTCTTTGCTCGCAGCAATCATGGGATCGGATTTGCGATCCTTGGCTGGAGCTGTTTTAGTCAGGGCGTCGGATGGCTGTTTTTTTGGAGTGTCGTCTTTCGTTAAGCCATCCGACTTCAAAGTTTGTTTCGCTTCAACCTCTTCTTGAAGTGTGCGGAAACCGGTGAATTGAGCAGGTGGTGAATGCGAGTCCAGATCGCTCGGATTTGGCGGCGGGCGAATGGCATCTCCTGGCATCGACGTATTGGACTTCTTCCTCAATCCGATGATTTTTGACTGCAATCGATCCGACTGAATCGCGCTGGAATTCGGTAAGAGCGTCACACCTACTTTGGTATCTGAAAGTTCGGATGCGTAGTTTGCTTCGGACGTTTCGGGGATAGGGTGAAAGCCTGTGATCCGACCTCGCGATTTTTGTTTTTCCAATTCAGCTGCGTTGGGCACGGATTGCAAACTCTGCTGTGATTCGGGCTCGCGCAGCTTTTCATGCATTCCAATAATCCTTGATTGCCCCATCGCAACCGAGGAAACGTTGATGAAAGCAATGAGAAAGGTGGTCCAACGGCATACCGAATTCATTCTCCAGGTCCTCGGCAGTCGCTGGCTTGAGTCAAAAATTCGCGTCGAAGCAACGATCCTAGCGATAACTCCGTCAATAGCGTGCATCTCCTGCATAATCGTCACAAAGGTCTAGCCGTCTTTGGAAAAAGCAAACTCATTGTCTCAATATGCAAAAGTTTTCTGAATTTTCAGGAGCTTAGAAATGCGATTCAGCAACCACAGCCAATGGATCCCTCCTCGCCATAAAACAGGATCGACTGTGACATCAAAACCGATGCGTCTCAG
The DNA here is from genome assembly GCA_031361585.1 of Pirellula sp. Classification (GTDB taxonomy): domain Bacteria; phylum Planctomycetota; class Planctomycetia; order Pirellulales; family Pirellulaceae; genus JBKCUI01. The sequence goes on from JANLRK010000200.1 coordinate 8,269, forward strand.
AAATTAAACAAAAATTATTGCATGGAAAGATTTTTATTGACATTCAATTCAACCTTTGTAGATTCACTAAAGCTAGATGCAACCGTGCGTCTGAAACTTTGTTTTACAACAATTGAGGTAGTTCGATGGCCAATCAAAATTCACAGGTTTCTCGATTCAGTCTGACTCGCTTGGAAGAGCGAATTGTGCCTAGTACCATGTGTTGCGGCGGCGGCGGCGGCTCGGGTAAGGGTCACTCGGGCAAGGGTCACTCGGGTAAGGGTCACTCGGGCAAGGGTCACTCGGGTAAGGGTCACTCGGGTAAGGGTCACTCGGGTAAGGGTCACTCGGGCAAGGGCAAGGGTTGCAAATAACAATGCCTGTCTAAGGCATTCCGATCAACTGCAATATGCAGGTCAATTTAGAGCTCCCTGTGCGGCTTCGAAGTCGTGTTGCACAGGGAGCAATTGTTTGGTTGTTTAATATTGGATCCCAGAGTCAAGAAGTGAAGCATTTCTATGGCGTCAAGTAAGAACAATAAAGAGGAGGAATGTCCGAATTGCAAGGATGGACCAGAATCCTATCGAATGCTCTTCGACCAATTTAAGTTCGATGTCGACTTGGCCCGCAAGCTAGTGGCGGATGGAAGAGAGTCGGTTGAATTGGAGCCGGAAGACGTCAAGTACGCAGTCGAATGGAGCCACATTTGCGAGCAACACTTGGCGCACGTCGATGTTCGGTTTCCGGGGCTTGTGGCCCACTATTGGTATCCGGAAGAAGATGGAACCCTTCTGCATGGAACAGTTCTTATTGATGGGCACCACCGGGCAGCGAAGACGCTTGAACTTAATATACCGTTTTTTGTTCATGTTCTTACGGAGGAGGAAAGTCATCGAGTGACAGTCCGTGCGCCGGTCACTCCGGATCAAGGAACACAGGCTCCGGTCCGAAAAAGGGAAACATCCCATCAGTCAAAGTGATAAAGACTTGATGACAACGTCGACTATCTCACAGTCTCCGAGCGACCCCATTGAGCCACAGGGTTTGTTGCCACAGTTGAATCCTTGGGTTTTGCTGTGCGATCTCGGTTTGAACGAATTCGTGATTAAAAACTCGCGAAACGCCAGCTATTTTCACGCGGGAGCGCAGGAGTTTTTTCTTCTAAAGTCATTGCAGTCTCCTTGCACGTTTAACCTGCTCCGTCAGGGCTTTCAACAGCAATTCGGGGAGGAATTGCAATGGAACGACATTGATGATTTTTTGCAGTCCATTACACAGCGTGGGCTTGTACCCAATTCCTTGCGATGGCAGGCTTCGGAGCATGTGACTCGTAAAGGCCAAGACGACGAGGATGAGGATACGCCTGAAGACAACTCGGTTTCCGAGCAACGCAAGCCGAGCGGGTCCATTTTTTTTTACCGCGTACCGCTCGTAAACCCAGATAACCATTTAACTTCTATTGTTCAACTTATCCCCTGGGTTTGGACAAAGGCTTTTCTAGCGATAACGATAGGCTGCATGGCGTTTGCGCTCACGATCATGGTGAGCATGCGGGCCGAATTGGCGACGTCGTTTCAAGCGGCATTACGTTGGGAAACACTGGTGTTGTTGGGGTTTACGACTCTCGTGGTTACGATCCTGCATGAGCTTGCGCATGGAGCAACCTGCAAGCGCTTCGGTGGAGAGGTCCGAGAGGCAGGGGTGCTTTTAATAATGCTGATGCCGTGTCTCTATGTTAATGTGTCGGATGCATGGCTAATGGCTGATCGCCGAAAGCGGCTGTTGATAACCGCAGCTGGAGGTTACATGGATTTATGCCTTTGGTGTGCAGCTGTGTTTGCGTGGCGAATCACTCTCCCGGGTACTTTGCCTAACTATCTGAGCTTTGTAGTGTTGACAACTTGCGGTACGCGAGGCTTGATCAATTTTAATCCTTTGCTCCGTTTGGATGGATATTACCTGTTGAGCGATTTCCTTCGAGTGCCGAATTTATATTCTCGCGGACGTTCCCGTTGGATGAAATCTCTCAACTGGTTGCTATGGGGCGCCCCACGTCCTGAGAATATTCCGCAAGGAAAGTTACTTTTCTCTTATGGACTTGTTAGTTGGTGGTTTTCTATAGCGTTTTTGAATTTGGTGCTGATTAATATCATGAGGTATGCGGGCAAGCAGTTTGGCTTAGTAGGTTTTCTATTCGGCGGGCTTTTGCTTACATACGCAATTCGTCGTGTTTTCCGAGGTTTTCTTGGTGTAGAGTTTATGAACATGATTCGATCGCGATACTTAAGAACGACAGCATGGATTGTCGGAATTGCAGTTGCTTCCGCTTCGTTGTATTTCATCCCAACACCTCATTACACAGTTGGCGATTTTGAGGTTAGGCCCGGCGAAAGAATCGATGTGCCCGTTCCGCTCAATAGTTTCATCTCGAAGGTGCTGGTAGAAGACGGTAATTTGGTCAACGAAGGGGATGCATTGGTTGAGTTGCATGCGCCTGACTTGGTTAGCCACATCGAAGCCAAGGAAGCCGAATTGAAGGAGTCGGAAGCAAATCTTGCCCGATTGAAAGCCGGGCCGCGGACTGAAGAGGTGAGTGACCAAGAATCCCGAGTCAATCGAATGAAAGCTTGGTCTGAATTAGGACGATTGGAAGTAGAGACCACCAGCACGGCACTTAATCATCAATTGAAGGCCCTCGAACACCGTGTATCTCAAGCTCAAACCCAATTGACTTATGCGCAAACCGCCTTCGTACAGTCGCAGCGCCTTAACAAGCTGGGTGCATTGGCGGACGTTCAGTTGCAGCGAGAAAGAGCTCAGCTCGATGTTTTGCAGGAACGACTTGGAGAAGTGAAATCCGAACAATCTGGCCGGGCGACAGAAGGAATTCGAATTGCGATCGCAGAACTCTCACGCCGAGAGCAAGAGCTCGCCGATGCGGAGGGGAAATTGAAATTGCTGAAACTGGGTTCACGGCCCGAGGATATCGCAGCTGAAGAAGCGAGAAACGAACGTCTCACGGAAGAACTGGACTTTCTCAAAAACCAGCGTTCGCGTTTGATCGTCGTGGCACCAACGAACGGTTATGTTTCTGCTCCTCGATTGCGAGAGCGAGTCGGCCGATTCAACACCCAAGGAACGTTGCTTTGCCAGGTTGAGCGACCTGGTGTGCCCCGCGTCGAAATCTTCGTTGCTGAAGACGACGCAATGGCGGTCTCGACTGGCCAGCCGGTCTACCTCAAGGCTCGTGCTTTACCTTTTGAAACGTTTTTGGGAAGCGTGGAACGCATTTCTCCAGCTACAACAAAACCTGAAGATACCGTTACGTCACAACAACCGACGTTTCGTCAAACAGTTGTCGTTCACTGCCGTGTTGATTGCGCCGAAGGCAAACTGAAATCCGGCATGACCGGATTTGGTCGAGTCGATCGGGGTTGGAGTACCATAGGACGCGTTCTGTTCACCAAAGCATCACGCTACGTCCGCACTGAATTCTGGTGGTAAAGTCAACTATCGATCACCGCTCCTTCAGAACGTAATCATGGGTATGCTACTTAGCGCTCTGTTTGGCTACGCCGAGTTTTTCCAATTGTTCTGCTAAATCTTTTCCATGCGTTTCCGTGTTTACCTTTGCATCGACTGCAAGGATCTTGCCCTCTTTACTAATAATGAAAGTGGTTCGGCCGGCTTTCGACCCGTCGGGGCTTAAGACACCAAACATCGTTGCGTTCTTGCCATTTGGATCGCAAAGGATCGGATAGTCTAGGTCGAGACTCTTTGCGAAATCGGCATTCTTATCCACTGGATCTGTGCTCGCGGTGAAGTAGGCCACGTCGTACTTCTTGAGCATCTGGCCCGACTCCTTCATCGATTTGCATTCCTTGGTACAACCTGGTGTAAAGGCACGGGGAAACCATGCGATGATGACTGCCTTCTTGCCAATAAAGTCCTTGGCTTTATATGTCTTACCATCGCTGGCTTGCATCTCAAAATCCGGCGCGGTATCGCCCACCTTTGGAACGTCTGCCATAGACGCAGCCGGGAGCATCGAAAAACAAGTTGCAACGGCAACGATTACACATCCAAATAACGTTCGCATTTTGAATATACCTTTAGGGAAGGACCGAGATCAGGTGGGATTAGACTTCGATTCAGTATATGGAATTGCGACGTCCAATGTTAGTAGATCGCTTGTGTTTTATAAAAATGAACGTTGGGAAAAGTCAAGCGGAAAGTGTTGAACGGAATACTGACGCTGGCAGCGTCAGCCACGTGGCAACTTGGCTACAAAGTCTGCCACCTGTTGATGGAGTGTTTCAATCGTTCCGTCATTGAGTAATACGTCTGTTGCGTACTTCCTCTTTTCGGCCAAACTCAATTGAGCGGATTCGCGATCTTGCCACTCCCTTGCAGTCCAACCACGATGCAGAGCCCGTTGTTCCCGTTTGTCGTCTGGCGAATCCACAAATAGCACTCGATTGCAGTAAGGTAGCCAGCCACCCTCGATGAGTAGTGGTGCATCAAAGATGATCATTTGTGAGGTTGATTCTCGCGACAAGGTTTCTAATTCTGACTTAGCTAACTGCCGAATACGTGGATGAACGATCGCCTCAAGCTGTTTGCGCATCGACTGCTTTTCTGCCGAATCGCCGAAGACCATGGATGCCAACTTCCTTCTGTCGATTTCACGCAAATCAACGGTGGACGAAGCACCCTGTAGCAAAATACTCTTGCCAAATATCTTCACCAAGGAATCAATCACCGTGGGTTCTAACAAAACGCGGTGCGCAATTTCATCAGCACAAATGATTGTGGCATCCATTGCGCCCAACATGCGCGTGACCTCGCTTTTGCCGCTGGCTATACCACCGACAATACCAATGACCACAGGTGACTTGCGTGCGAGTGCATTCGTCATAGCAACTCACATGCGGCCCAACTTCCACCGTGTTTGACATCCACCTTGAGCGGTACACTCAAAGGCATGACTGTCGTCATTACTTCGCGAACTATTTTCGCGAGCTGATTGACATAATCGTTTCGAACTTCAAAGATCAACTCATCATGAATTTGCAAAAGCATACGTGCTGGCCAACCGAGCGACTTCATTTCTTTATGCAATGCGATCATTGCCAGTTTGATCATGTCTGCGGCGGAGCCTTGAATCACAGTGTTGATCGCCATGCGTTCGGGCTCGAGCAATTGTTTCTTCTTTTGGTCAGGTAATGCAGCGTAGTCTCGGATGCCTCGTAAGAATCGTTTGCGGCCCGACATGGTTGATACAAAACTGTTTCGCCGACAATCCAAAAGAGTGGAAGCAATAAAGTCTTTGACGCCAGGATACTTTCCAAAATAAGCATCGATAAAGGTGCTCGCTTCGGTTCGCGAAATACCGAGCGCCTTGGCAAGCCCGAATGGACTTTGTCCGTAAATGATACCGAAGCTAACCGCTTTGGCGCTGCGTCGCATGTCGCTATCGACTTCGCTCGGATCGATTCCATTTACCTGAGCCGCCACAGCGGTATGAATATCGAGATCGTCTTGAAAGGCTCGATGTAGAGATGCGTCGCCGCAGTAGTGAGCCAACACTCGCAACTCAATTTGAGAGTAGTCGGCAGTCAGGAGCGACCAACCGGCTTCCCGAGGTAAGAATGCAGATCGAATCGATCGCCCCTCGGGAGTTCGTACTGGAATGTTTTGCAGATTGGGCTCGACACTACTTAGTCGGCCAGTTGCCGCGATGTCTTGTCGAAACGACGTATGAAGCCGATGGGTAGTGGGGCTGATCAATCGCGGTAAAGATTCTACGTACGTATTGATCAGTTTGGTAAGCTGCCGGTACTCTACAATCTTGGCCGGCAACGGATGTTCCGAAGCCAACTCCTCTAATACTTCCGCATCGGTACTTGGTCCGGTCTTGGTCTTCTTGACGACCCTTAGCTGAAATTTTTCAAAGAGGATGTGGGCCAGTTGCTTTGGGCTATCTGGATTGAATTCTTCGCCAGCCAAATCCATGATATGAGCCCGTAGCGTGTCCGCTTTCGATTGAAACTCACCGCCCAATTGACTGAGCCTCGAAACATCAATGCGAATCCCCTCAAATTCCAGTTCGGCCAAAACCCCTATGAGCGGAATTTCAAGAGTCTGCATGACCTCGATCAGTTTTTCATCTCGCAGTCGTTCCCTCATTGGGGCAATCAAACGAAATGGCACGTCGACGTCTTCACAGGCGTACGCGGATATTTCAGCAATAGGTACTTGGTCCATGGCAATTTGCGTTTTGCCAGAACCAATCAAAGACTCCGTGGTGATTTTTGTCTGCCCCAACCAACGCTTAGCAATATCATCGAGATCATGGTTCCGTCCACCAGCGTCTAGCAAATAGTCCGCGACCATGGTGTCAAATCCTATCATCGCAATCGGCATGTCATGAGCTCGCAAGACAATCGCATCGTATTTGATGTTTTGTCCGACAAATGTCTTGCTGGTGTCAGAGAGTAATGGCGCAAGTACGCCGCGAACGGCTTCCAGTTCTAACACCGTCGCCCCTTCGGGCCCGCGAACCGGAATGTATGCCGCTTGGCCCTCAGCCCAGGACAAACTGACTCCAACCAACTCCGCGTCGCGAGGTCGAGTGGATGTCGTTTCTGTATCGATGGCAATCGTGTCGACCTCTGCTAAGTCGCGAACTAGTTGTTGCAGGGATTCCAATCGATCGATCCAACGATAGCCGCTCGTTGGTAGTTTGAATGCAACGGCTGGTTCAATCGTCCCGAGCAGCGACACAAACGCGTCAGAGAGTTTTCGGAAACCGAGTTCGCGAAATAGTTCCATCGCTTGGTTTCGATCAAAGGTGCCGGGACGCATTTGGGACCAAGGTAAATCGATGGGACATTCGCGACTCAATCGAACCAAGTCGCGGCTCAGAAGGGCAAGATCGCGATTGTTTTTCAAGTTCTCTTTGCGTTTCTCACCGGCCACAAGTTCGATGTTGTCGAGGACTTCATCGAGCGTATTGAACTGCTCGAGCAATTGCTGGGCAGCCTTAGGTCCGATGAGAGGGACACCAGGAACATTGTCTACCGAGTCGCCAACGAGCGATTGAAAGTCAACTACTTGATCGGGACGAATGCCCCAAACGTTCTTTAGTTCTGGTTCGCCGAACAACTCGTTTTTTCGTACGTTGAGCATTTGCACGCGATCCGTAATCAACTGCCGGCAGTCCTTGTCACTTGTGACCAAGAGGACACGAGCTCCTTGTTGTTCGGCCTGATACGCCAGTGTGGCCATAATGTCGTCCGCCTCGAATCCTGGCGCAGAGACTTTGGGAATGGCAAGCGTATCAAGACAGCGATGGATGATCGGGATCTGCTCTCGTAATGCATCGGGCATCGATTCGCGGTTGGCTTTGTATTGATCGTAGAGATCGTTGCGAAACGTTTTATCGGAGACATCAAAGGCGCAAACAAGAAAATCTGGTTTCCATTGTTCGAGCAAATTGGCGATGTCGCGGAGGAAACCATGTGCAGCCCCAACCTCGACCCCTTGTGGACTGGTCATAGCGGGTAGAGCGTGGAAGACTTGGTAAATCAACGAATGCGAGTCGACGAGGATGACCAAATCCCCTTCCGTTGGAAAAGGGGGTTTGGTGCGCACGGGTTGACAGGAAAGGTCACTCTCCGGAGCAAGCGCCGAGGTCAAGCGTGATTCAGGAGCCGACTTGGCGACTGCCGTTTCCGCCGGAAATATGGAATCGAAACCGATGAGCATCGGTTGATTCTTGGTAGTCCGCTTAGCCATACGATATCCGTTCTTGGAACTGTGGACCATAAAATTGGGTGAATTCAAATCGATGCATTTGGGTTTCTAAAGTATTTTGAATCAAGCGAGATTCCTTGCCAACCGCCATTGACAGCATTCTTCAAGATGGTGGACTTGCGTGGGAGAAAAAGTAGTGTCGATTGGCATTTTCCCAACGGCTATCGTAGAATGGTGCTGGATAGTTGTTAAATCCCGCTCAGCCAAAAGGTTGGCACATGGCCATAGACATCCGAACCAATCCGGAAATACAAATAAGCGAGCTTGGGCCATTACCGAAGGAGCTATGGCCTTCGGTCGAGCATTTAGTCACGGAGGATGGCAAGCCGGTGGACAACATTTTTTCCGAAAAGCAGCAGCGACTCTTGACCGAGCCACTCTATACAAGTTGGACTACGGATGCTCCATTTTTAGCCTTAGCTAACGTCGGACTGTTTTACTCGATTCGAGTTCCGCCGTACGTCCCCGACGTACTATTGAGCTTGAACGCGCGAGCGCCAGAGAATCTATTCCCAAAATCCAACCGTTCTTACTTTGTGTGGGAATACGGAAAGGTACCCGACGTTGTTATCGAGATAGTTTCGAACCGCGAGGGAAATGAAGATGGGGACAAACTGCCAAGTTACGCCCGAATAGGCATCCCCTTTTATGTTATCTATGACCCGGCGGAATGGTTGCGAGCGGAAAAGCTTAGGTTTTTCGAATTGCGAGGAGGGCGTTACGAACCGATCGAAGGAGTGAGCCATTTGATGCCATCGATCGGATTGGGCATAACGCTTTGGAATGGCAGCTTCGAAGGGCATAAAGATCAGTGGTTGCGTTGGACAGATCTGAACGGCAACCTCATTGAAACTGGAGCGGAACGGGCAGGACACGAGCAACAACGGGCGGACGCAGAGCAGCAGCGGGCGGACATGGAAGGGAAGCGGGCAGATACAGAACGCCAACGCGTGGAACTTCTCACTGAGCAGCTTAAACGACTTGGAGTTGAGCCCAAGGGCTTTTTGGAGTGACTTTTGCTACTAGCCTCGGTCGAAGCTCGGTGGGATAAGCGGAGTTATGCGTATCGCAAAATAACGTTCTATTCAAAAATTGTTTTCGTCGCATTTTGCATGGTGAGGCATGCCTTGCCAACCGCCGTTAACTGCGATGGTTTGGCCATTGATAAACGCTCCGTCACCGAAACTAAGTGCAGCTACTGCACGAGCAACGTCATGGGCGTTGCCCCATCGGCCTAACATCGATTCGCTGATGGCCCTTTGTTGCCATGTTGATGAGGCATGTTTGCCCCAGTCCGTTTGGACCCAACCTGGGGCGATGCAATTCACACGAATGTTCGGAGCAACGCTCTTTGCCAAGCTTTTTGAAAAGGCGGCGACGGCAGCTTTGATAGCCGCAAAATACTGGCCACTATCCCCCTCCATTCCGTGTTCGGCCTGATCCCATCCGAGATGAACCACGGACGGCAATCGGTCAATCCATTTAGGTTGCGCTAGCATCTTGGCCGCGACCAATCGACTAAGAATGAAGGTCCCACGGACATCGGTCTCCCAAAGTTTGGTTAGCTTTTCCGAAAAAGCCAGTTCGCGAGCATTGCCGGTGAGTACGTCTGCCCCAGCGGCATGCACCCAAACATCGACATAGCCGTGGCGTTCAAATGCGGCATTGGCAAGTTCGCGATTGGAATCAGGATCTTCGATGTTCGATACAATGCTGAATAGATCCTGAGATGCGTACCGCAAGTCCCGAATCTGGGAAATGGTTGATTCAAGTCCGTGTAGGTTTTGCCGGCAATTCAGCACAAGGCAAGCACCGCGGCTAGCAAATTCTTTTGCGATCGCCTGGCCAATACCGCTTGAAGCCCCTGTAACCACAGCCACAAATGGTTTCGCCATAGTCAATCCGCAGCTTCGTTCGGAGGAGGTTCGTAATTGAACTCTTGCCACTTGACCGCTTGTTCCATGGGCTCAATGCGAAGCACCAATGCACCATTTTGAAAGACGCGAACAGTGCTGCTCGATTGGCTAACGACGATGGCAATTGCTTTGGTGCGTTGGGTGATAGCGGCTGCGGCCCAATGGCGGGAGCCTAGCCCCTTGGATAGTTGCAGGTTCTCGTGCAACATCTCGATGATTTGGCGAGATCGCTCAGCAACGGCATCCGGTGAAACAACAAATGCACCATCCATTTGCGCGATCTCTTTAATGTCTTCGCGAACGCGAGCATCGTGAAGATTTCGATTCTTTCGACTGTATCCCTTGAGTGGATCAAATCCGCTATCTTTGCAATGTTGCAGGACTTTTCGCGTATCTCCTACGACAAACATGGTGCCAACTTTTTTTCCCTCTCGCCCCTCGCGACCGATTTGAACTGCCAAGTCGATTACGATTTTGAGGTTGTTCAGAGGCACCGAGCTCTCGAGCCGTTGAAGATCGCGACTGGTAAATCGCCGCATGCGCTCGTCGAGCCGTATGATCGAAATCGAATCGATGCGATTGACTTCAAATCCGCAATACACAGCAATAACATCGCAGTGGTTGGCCAGCAATTCATCAGCGACCGCTTCCAGCAACGCATGTTGCAGGCGTTCCAAAAGCGGAGAATCCTCCTTGTTCAGAACGAGCGGGATCAAACCGAATTTGTCGGCGCCTGCGAGGTCTTCAACCCGATCGGCTGCGACCAAAATGCGCTTTATTTCGGAGGGGACCAGTTCGCGAAGGCGTTCCCAGTCGGTGGCGCTATCGAGCAAAACAAGTACCGCATCGGCCTTGACGGCACAAGCCAATTTGCCCGCTGACTCGATTACACTGGCTAATTCTCGCGTGAACTTCTGAACAGTCATCTTGCAGGAGATCCGCGAGGAAAGAGGGTTTTTGGGAAATGGTCTTCAACCTGAAGTCGCCACAAAGTGTAATTTCCCTGCGATTTTTCATCAATCGGGGCATCGAAGAACTGTTTTGATGTTGCTACTCTCGGTTGTACGGCTATACTTCAAACCCCGTTGAGGGACAAGAGTAAGTACATTAAGGTTCGATTCGTTGGTTTAGGGTAGATCATGTCCAAGTCATGCGATGTTTGTCTAAAAGTAGCGTCCGTCGGGAATCAAGTTGAGATCCGTGGTAAAGCTAAATACTTGGGTGGCGTTGGTACGAAGGTTACTGGTATTACCAAGCGACGGTTCACGCCAAACCTTCAAAACTGCAAGGTTTCACTCCCCAACGGCGAAGTGCGAACGATTCGTGTATGCACTCAATGCATTCGTAGCGGTCGGATTCGCAAGGCCGTCCGAGCCAAGCCTTTTGCCTTACCAAAGTAATCGAACCGAGGTCCGTCGATGGCTTTAACTGCCGAAGATGTGATTCGGATTGGAAATCTTGCCCGGCTTTCCTTAACTCAGGTCGAAGTGGCTGAGTTAACGAATACGCTCGGCAAAATTGTTGGTCTGGTTGAGCAGCTTTCCGAAGTAGACACCGAAAACGTGGAACCGATGGTCCACGCATTTGACCTTCAAAATGTCCTTGCGCCGGATGTGTGCAATCCCTCACTTTCGACCGAGCAGGCGCTCCAGAACGCTCCTTCCTCCGATTCGGAGTGCTTTCGAGTCCCTGCGGTACTCGGGTGAATGCCGTGTGGACGATCAGGTCTTTTCTTAATACTGATACTCCTTTCTTGGCAAAACTTTGGCATGACCACCATTCGGCGTTTAACTCTAAGAGCGTCTGTCCAATTAGCGTTTGGGACCAATGCGTGCTCGGCAAGCCCTTCTTTCAAAGCAGTGGTTTGGTTCTTGCGACAAACCAAGATTGCATCCCCATGGGCTTTATTCACTTTGGGTTCGCACGCAACCAGGACGGAAGCGATACCAGTGATTCCTCGGCGATGGTGCACAAAATTTGCATTGCACCCCACGAACAGGAGGACGCGATCGCCAAAGCGTTGATCGAGCATGCCTTGGGAAGCATGCATGAGAAAAATGCGACAAGCTGTACAGCGCTCGGGACGACGGAGTTGAACGCATTCTATCTGGGCGTTGGCGAAGGGGACAATTTGATGGGAGTCATCGCAAAGGACACGCGGACCCAACGATGGTTGTCCCAAGCCGGCTTCTCCCCAACCCGTCCGACGGAGTGCTGGGAATTGGATTTATCTTCTTTTCGCCCGCCAATGGACCGAACCCAAATTGGTATCCGAAGAACTTGCACTGTTGGCAGGCTGTTAGACGAGGACACGCATGAATGGTGGCTAAGCTCCGTGCTCGGACACTGTGAACAGATTCGATTCAATTTAGTTCTACGGTCTCCACCGAAGGTTGAAGGCGAAGTTATGTTTTGGTTCCCGGACCCGACCATCTTGGGTGTTGATTCAAGCGTGGTCCGGCTATGGTTGCCCAACGTTCCAGAATCGGAGGACGCACGCGAGCGCTTTGTCTATTTGATGGCTGAGTCGTTACGACAATTGCAACAGGAAAGAAGGCGAGCTGTGCGGACCTTCGCATCAGCAGACCAACAGCGATCCATCACTTTGTTGCAAGGGCTGGGGTTTCGTTCGGTGGAACACGGATTGGTTTTTTCGAAGACGTTTTGAGGTGATTGGAAGGCTCTCGACGAAGAATGACGAACCGACATGTCACGGACGTGTCGTGCTAAATTGTCATCATGCGAAACATGGATGCAGGGCAGGGGGGATGCGTGGAAGTTTATCCGAATCGTTCTTTTTGACTCGGAGATTTGGTCGCATTTGGATCGGCCGTTCGTAGTTTTAGCAATTGCAAGCCAACAAGAGTCACATAAGCTGGATTCAAATAGACGTATCGTTTCCAAAGGCGTCTCGGTTCGGAAATAAATCGAAACAACCATTCAAGTCCAAAGTTTTGCATCCATGACGGGGCTTGACGCAAGGTGCCAGCATGAAAAGGGAACGCGGCGCCGACAGCAAAAACAGGCATGCTAAGTTCGTCTCCTAATTCGTATGCCCAAACCTCTTGCCGAGGACAACCAAGCCCAACGAAAGTGATCTTCGCTCCGCTCGATCGGATTCGCCATGCAAGGGCTATCGATTCCTCTTCGCTTATCTTTCGAAACTGCGATGGCTCGGAGCCGGCGATGATGATTTCTGGAAACTTCAGTCGCAAGTTCTCGATCAACTTGTCCAGTGTTTCTCGCTGCGTGCCAAAGAAATAGAGTGGCAAGCCGTGCTTCGCTGCCGCTTCGCAAACCTTGAGCATGAGGTTCGGACCATACACTCGATCCGGCAAGCCAGCACCGTGAAGCAAATTCACGCCCCAACGTACAGGCATCCCATCCGGAACCACCAAGTCGAGGCTATTCAATCGATGTCGATGCTCGTTGTCCAAGGCTCCAGTCATGACGCCGTGAACAGCCAAGGCTGTTACCGTTAATCGTTTTGACTGTTTTGCGGCCGCAATGAAACGCCCCACAGCCGCTTCGTAGTCCACCGCATCTATCTGGACACCCAGTAAATTCTTTTTTCCAAAATCGATCATGAAGATATGTTAGCGAAGGGGTAAACGGAAGATTATGAATTTAGTTTAATTGAGTCGCTCTTCTTTAGAACCCTTATGCATTCTAAAGCGAGCGGCGGCATGTAAAGTACCAGTATCAGATCGAGGACAAAGTCCAACTAGAGAACTACAGCAGGGAGATGCTCAAAGCGATTAGTCAGTGCGAAGTAGGCAATCGGCCAGGTCGATTTGAACCGCGAGTCGTAAAGCGCCGACGCGATCAATACAAGAAAATGACGCAGCCAAGAAACGTACTGCGTGAACGCCTCGAACGGAACGACAACTCCTTTGAATAGAACACTTTAAGGTTCTTCGACAGCACCATTCGTGCCAGGCACCTAACGTGTTGCGAGCCACTCATTTCCCCCACCTCGACGTTTTGAATGAAATCTGCGGGCAGCAGTTTGGGGGCATCGAGCGCTTCTGCAAACGATTTTCCTTTCACGATCTCAGCCAATGACTTCTCGAGACCGGAGATGTAGTAATAGTTTCCCGTACTCAGCAATGCATCGCGAACGCTTCGCTTGGCATCGACTCCGGCACCTAGCATCATCGATAACGTCATCGACAGTCGGGAAAGAGCCGTCGTGGTGAGCACCGTGCCAATAACCGGTACCTTGCGAACCAATGGCACCAACGTCCTGTGG
>JANLRK010000235.1:0-4539 GCA_031361585.1 Pirellula sp.
TCGTCTTCAATCTAAAATGACCAAGGGCGATGCTTTCCGTATCTCCTTTGTCCTGCGATTTTCCATCGATCGCACCAAACTTGATCACGGCTTTGGAAAGATCCACCGCCATTCCTTCGGGAGCAACCAGCTGTCCCACCACTTCAATGAACTCTTCGACGTCGCGATGAATATCAAGTCGATTTGGCAGATCCCCCAATACAACCATTTGTTGCTTGGATTGCCAGTCATCTCTCGAGGCGTGGACTTCCAATTTGCCTTCCGGTGCAAGTATTTCGACTTGCCCATCCTTGTCTGTTACTTTGTACAAACGACGCCCGCTGACGTTTCCGAATTGAAGGTTACCGTTTTCGACCCAGCTGATGGGATGTTCCATCCCGATCGATAATTGGATGCCTGCAAGTGGACGCCTTTCAACGCCCGACGTGACAACGATTTGAACTGGAATACCTTCGGTAACAAACAACTCCTGCTCGATGACCTTGTTATCCGAATCGGAAAACGGTTTGAAATCGACAGGTTCAGAAACCCATTGACAATCGTTTACAACGACCGAGTAAAATGCATTCGGAAGTACATCGACGAAAAACCGACCGTTCTGATCCGTGGTTGCTCTGATAATATCACTGCGGTTTGGGATTCCAGATTGAAAGCTCTCCATCTGTACTGACAAGCCGCCAGCCAACCCTTTCGGATTCGCAACTTTCCCCTCGATTCTTTTACGCATCGTAGCGGGTTTCAATACGAGGGTCGTTTGTCGCTCTCCTTTTTTCTGATCGACAATCAACCATTCATCGCCCTTCAGCTGGACGATGTGATCAGCATTCGCGATTTTGGGAAACCATGTGTATTCGGCGAGCCCGATAGCATCTGTCGAAACAGCGAACTCATTGGCGGCTGGAATGCTGTTGTCTGGAGTCACAGCATGTAAAACAAGTTTGATGTTTGGTATGGCCGTTCCTTGCTCATCAATTGCATTTATTGAATGGGATCGACAGGGTATTAGATCGATAGCGTGTTCCTTGGCTTTCGGGTCACGTTTGGGCATTCGCCAAAACTGATAGCCGCCGATGAATTTGTCGTTCGACCATGCGGTTAGTACGCCCAACGTTTCATTCGCCTTCAATCCAATTTTCGTCGATCCATCCGCGCCTGTCACAGCCCGAATCTCTCTCGCTTCATCGGTCACGGCTCGCACATTTGCATTCGCAATTCGAATACCATCGCGACTTACAATGATTGTCTTGATGACATCTGGCTCAATCAATTCCAGTTCTACGCCGTCCATCGCTGCCTTACGAAGTTCATTGCGGTTCAGGAACGCAAGGGCTTGATGACCATTAGGAATCGAAGCAACCAATTCAACTCCGTACCAGCGAACACGATTGACAGGCAGCCATACCTCCCAGCTATCGTCAGTGGTCTTTGCGTTGAACCAAGCACGATTGTCGTTGTCCATGAGCGCAACAGATACGCTAGAGTCCCGGATAGACGCAGTCGTTGCCGATTTCACCGTTCCACGCAAACGCACTTCGAGGTCATCGCCACTACCTCGCAACCAATCGCAATCTTCGATACTTGGGGGGATCGGATTCTTTTGAACCAACGATGGGTGCATTAAGAAAAAGCAAAACAAACCGATTGCGATATGAAAAAGGCAGCTTGTTAAGCGAGACATAGCGGGCGTCCAATGGATAAAGCGTTTGATTCGAAACGATGCTTGAATTTCACCCAGGAAGATACACTCTAGCAGATCGGTGATAGCAAGAGTAATAAGGGGCGTAACGCCACTCAAAGCTGGCTCACCTTTGCCCCCTTCCGTGTGTTCCGAGTATTCCGTGGTTCAAAAAGCCATCGATCACTATCCGAGCAACAGCATGGCTACATTGACATAGATGAAAATGCCGATGATATCGCTCAGTCCTGCTACGAATGGATTGCTCATCATGGCTGGGTCCAATCCAAAGCGCTGGAAGATTAGCGGCAACATACTTCCCATGCACGTCCCGCATATTACGACGAACAAAACCGTGATCGGTATCACCATCGCCGCGTAGAGCGACGGCGCGAGAAACAAGGCGCAGAAAAATCCGATCAAGCCCATGAAGCTTCCGAGGACCACGCCCATGATGGCTTCGCGCTGCAAGACGGTTACCCAGTCACGGCCAAACACATCCTTGGTCGTTAACGCAGTAATAACCAACGTAGAGGACTGACTACCCGAGTTGCCGCCACTGCTGATAATCAACGGAATGAACAGCACCAACCATTCGTATCGCTCTAATTCCAATTGGTAGCTCTTTAACAAGAAAGCTGTAGTAAGCGCTGCGAAGAACAAGATCGTTAACCAAATGCCGCGCTTCCATGAGAGTGTCGTCAGAGGTGTGCGCATATACGAATCCTTCAACGGTTCCACGGCCGCGATTCGCTGGACGTCTTCAGTGGCTTCCGCTCGAACGACGTCGATCACGTCGTCGTGAGTAATGATCCCAAGCATATGACGCTGGTCATCGACGACCGGGATTGCCAGAAGATTGTAGAAGGCTACCTTCTGTGCTACCTGCTCTTGGTCGTCCTGGACATTGGCAGTGACCAAGTCGGTCTTCATCAAGTCAACCAGTTTTGTTTCGGGTCGACCAATCGCCGACACCAGAGCGCGCGTACTGACGACGCCTCGCAAATGGTTGGTGTCGTCGGTGACATAGATGTAGTAGATCATCTCCAGCCGTTCGGCTTGTCGGCTGAGTTGATCGAGAGCTTGCCGCAGTGTGAGCGATTCGGACAGACAAGCAGCCTCGGTCGTCATCATGGCTCCGGCTGTTCCCTCGGCGAAGGTCTGCAGCCTACGAATATCGCGCCGATCCGTGGCAGGAACCAGTGCTAGGATTTGGTCGACTCGCTCCGTTGCTACCTTATGAAGCAAATCGACCGCGTCGTCGGCTGGCAAGTGCGTGACGAGCACCGCCACTTGTTTTTCGTTCTGCGTCGCAAGTAATTCAACCTGCCTATCCCACTCGAAGTACTGGAAGATTTCGGCTTGCAGACCTGGGTCGGCATGCTGAAGCACCTGCCAAGTTTCGGAGCTTTCCAGCCCCTCCATGAACTCGGCCGTTCGGGCCGGATGCAACGCCACACAAAATTCGCGCAGTTCCTCCGAAAGCTTGTCCGCAAGCATTTCTCGAAGTTCAGGGAGGAACAGGGTGTTGATCATGATGGAAACGTTCTTTCGCTGGGCGAAAGGTTACACGCGTCGACCCAGACTCGTTGTCATCCGGATCACTTGGAAGCGATCGACAAATTAAAGTCACCGGTCATATCTCGCCAGATCGAATGGAGGGAATCTGATGGGCTCAGGAGAATTCCTCTGGAAGGATCCCCATTATGATCAAAGCCCCCGTTTCTGATAGTGGCCCCTTGGGATAGGCATCCTAAAGCTGCGGTATTTTCGAACGCCAACAACCTAGCCAACGATTACCCGGCCAAGCTTATCTTACAAAACTCAAGAAGCGAGCCCTTCTCAAACTCGACATTGCGAATCGCCATTGCGTATTCGACTCGCGATTGATGATACCGAAGCATTGCATCCAGCAACCGTCGGTGGGTGTCGAGCAAAACGTCCAAGGCGGGATCCTGGCCGGACTCCCATTTGGCATGCAAACTTTTCAGCTGTCGAACGATTTCACCAAGCCGCTTCTCCTGCAACTGCATCGAATCGTACGAGCGCTTCATTTCGTTCGTCGCATTGCTCAATCCACACAATACGTTGCGGCTTTAGGAAATTTCTGTTGGCCAATAATTCCAATTCGCGTTGCTTTATCTCCCAGCGTTGACGTCGGATTTCTTCACGCCTTGAGATCGCTTCTCCGCTCGCTCGATCCCAGTCGTAGAGGATGGGCGCTTGAGCTGGATCGTCGCTTGGCCGAATGAGTTTCCCATCGTTGATCTCCGTGCCGAGGATCAGCCGAAGCCGACGTTCCGCAACTCGCAATCCACCCGTTCCGCGAAAGCTGCCACCTGCGCTGCCGTTGTTCGTTCGCGTTCCATCGACGGAACGTCCATTTACGGCAATAATGACATCGGATTCAAAGCGATAGTAATTCAATAGGTGCCAGGCACGAATGGTGCTAGGCCCACGGGATTAACCTTTGGCCATTCGTCGTTTCAACATCGCAGCGAATCCATCTTCCTCATCAACCTTTGCGGCTATGGCTAACCGTTTTCTATCGCCTGGATTCAGCCCAAAACTCGCACTCAGCCTATGCACTTGGCCAACCGTGTTTAAATACACTTGGGCCGCTCGATGGTCACTCGGATCACGCCGGCACGCTTCGGCCAGGCCATCCGCCATTGCCAGTAGCTCGGCCAGGATCCGCTGTTCATGGCCATCGATTTTCCGCAGGCTTCCCGAGGGCATTTGTTCCACCAACTCATCCCACTTTCGCCCGACCGCATCGGGCAACAATGGTTTCAACGGTCCGCCATCGTCCGCCGTCCAGTCAACCCCTTCATTCCACCGATCACCACCGCTTCTACCAGGAA
>JANLRK010000260.1:0-11526 GCA_031361585.1 Pirellula sp.
GTAGAACTATTGAGAACTGAAGTCTGTGATCCCTTCAGGATCATTCTCCTAAGAATATCATGATTCCGGTGGTGTCGCTTCGCTTACCACCGGCTACTATCTATGATCCCTTCGGGATCGAGTTGCTCAAGCCAAATAGGATCGACTTGCGTTATCCCGATAGGGATTACAGATAGTAGCCGGGGGTCGCTGCATCGCAGCGCACCCCCGGAAGCGAAGAGGCGATGCGATTGATCCTGAAGGGATCACAGACTAAAGACCACTTGCTAGTCCAGGTACGCCTGATCAAATTCAATCGATAGCTTCCAAGCAGGAAGTGCCCTACAACGGTAATTACGAGCGCAGCCAGGAAATCATGAACAACTGATACACGTATTGCAAGCATCATTCGAATGCTTGGATTCGAGCCCCCGAGGAGTTCGATTCGATACTAACCGAGAATGCGAGAAAATCGATACAAAAAGGCAATTGCTTGCATTGATTGCAACCACACCTCTCGTCGTTCGCCGTATAATTCAGTTTCACCGACCACAATGTTTATCCAGTCAGTTGGGCATAACATGAAGTTCTCATTAGTTCGCAATGCTTCGTTTGGAATTGCATTGTCGTTGGTTTACTCCGTTGAGACGGTGCAAGCTCAAGTGGCTGCAGGTGGAGCCGCCACCACGTCGAGGTTGCCGGGTTCCTTCGGTGGACCTGGCGTAACAGGCTCTTCAAGGCTTGAACTAACGACTACGAATCCAATTTTTAGCAGCGGCTCATCGGTTTCCGGTTCCACAAGTACATCAGGTACAACGGGCGCGGCAGGAGGGTTGGGCGCTACAGCGCTTGGGGGTCAAACGGCAACCGGCAATGCATTCGGTGCGAATGCGTTTAGCAACACAGGTGGACTCGGAGCAACTGGTGGACTCGGCGGTGGTGGGCTCGGTGGTCTCGGCGGCGGATTAGGCGGACGCGGAATTGGCGGCTTAGGAGGATTGGGCGGTATCGGCGGAGGTGGCCTCGGCGGTGGCGGACTAGGAAATTCTTCGGCTCAAGCCAAGAAGCAGATACGTCCAATTGTAAAACCGGATATCGAAATTGAACGCGCAAGCTCCGCTTCCATAGCCACAAATGCTCAACAACGTCTTACGCGTCTACAACTGCCCAAAAAGCTAAAGGGAGTGACATCGTCGGTAGAAGGCGAAACGGTCGTACTCCGTGGGCAAGTGGCTACCGAGGCGGATAAGCGGATGGTTGAACGCCTTTTGAAGTTGGAGCCGGGAATTGACTCGGTGAGGAACGAGGTGACGGTGCAGGCCAGCTCATTGGAGCGAATTCAGGCGAGACCCAACCGTTAGTATTCTTGGTAGGCGATGTGTTCTGCGGAGAAGGCAAGTTAGTCGGCTGACCTAAACTAACGTTTGCAGGTGCTGGTTGTGCGAACGGTTCAACGCCGGTTTGGGTAGCATTGGTTGCATAATTTGGTCCGTTTGGTCCAAATGAGTTTGCTACAAGATGTGATGCGGCTGCCAATTGTTGACTCTGAAAGTCAGTCATATTCGATGACATATCAGCGGTGTGCGAATGTCGAATGAACGAGTTCGAAGGAACTTGAATTGTCGTTGTACGCAAGCCACTGTTCTCGTTCGTTGCATTGGAGTTCGGAGGTGCGATCGCGCTAGTCTGCCCTCCATTTGGCACGAAGGCCGCGGCCTGTTGAACCTGCGATTCTTTGGTTGAACCGGGTAGATTCAGACTTGCAGCCGCACCGCGAATGGTTCTTCCCTCTTTGGTAAGAAACGTCGGGATCAGCATGATTTTCTTGGGAGCACCAAACGCTTCATCCCACGGAATCCAAACACTGTAGGACGCGCCAAGTTCGCCTTCAGAAAAGTGTGTTGTAAATTGTTCGGGAGTGAATCGAAATCGTTTGGTGGCTTGGCTCAAGTCCTCGGTCGATTGTTGCTTGTTCGTGTCGTCGAATCCGTATACGACCAATTCACCATCCACTGGGATCGCTTGAGTCTTTTCGTTATAGAAGTAGAACCGACCGCCGAACCCGCGCGTTGCTGGCTTGCCAGGAAGTGTCAGGATATCGTGAGACCATGTCGCGGTAACGCTTTGAGGAGATTGATATTCTTTTTTCTTGAATGAAAACCAACTGGCTTCCTTCTTCTTTCGCTTGTTTCCTGCGGCATCAATGGTTAGCGTTTCGCAGCCAACAGTGGTTAGTGCAGTAGCGAACAGAGTGCAACCGAAAATGCATTTTACTGGGAAGTTTTTTGAGTTGATTTTCATGATTGTTACTCAGCTAATCGATGCTATTGAATTTGTTCAAAACTTGATCCACAGAAGCGGAATAGGCTTCCAGCCTGTCGATTTTGGCAGGACAGGCTGGAAGCCTATCCCACGTGATGCTTAATCATTACCGCCCGTTTGCAATGCGGGCTGTCGGTGGCGAAACTGGCTGATACGAAGCCGGCGCAACCCCGTAGGCACCGGGTTGCGGCTGGTAGGACGAATTTTGAATTGGGGATGCGGGATTCACGGTTTGTTGTTCGATGCTCCTGGATGCCGAATCGATCAGGTTTCTCCCGCCATTGTTGGAGCGAACGGGTGTATTGATCGGGTAGCCTTCGATCATTTCCACACCTGGCGAAACGTTCATGGACTCGGGTTCGCCGATAATCATGCTGCGTTGTCCGCGACCGCTCGGCGCATCGACCGTTGGCTGCAAATCCGGATAGATAACAGGTGACGCTGCCGGTCCCCAAAGTCCATTGCCTGGAGACAGACCTACGTCACCATGAATGTTGAGGATGTCCGCCATGCAATAACTCATCCGTGACGACTCGATTTGCTTTATCGATTCCAGCTTTGCATCATTGTTGAAGTTGATAATTCGTGGAGTCATCACGACGAGCAGTTCGGTACGGCTTTCTGCTTGACTATCGAACCGGAATAATGCGCCGGCCAATGGAATATCTGCGAGCCAAGGAATTCGGCGCGAGCGAGTACTTCTGGTCTTGGTAATCAAACCTGACAAAACAACGGTTTGACCATCGTAGGCGGTAACTCGAGTTTGTGCCCTAGTCGTGTTAATAATTGGGGAAAGAATCGCATTGCCATTGATATCCGTACCAACGGCGACTCCCGAGCTGGTTGCCCCTAACGTAGAACGGTCGAACGACACGATCATATTGATCAATCCGTCTTCATTGGTACGCGGTTGTATTTGCATGAGCAGGCCAACGTCAACATCGCTAACATTGTTTGTTGCAATACCGTTAGTAACCGTTTGGCCACCAAATCGCGGCACTCGCGAACCCACTTGAACGTTGGCAATATTGTTGTCAATGGTCATCAAATTCGGCCTGGACAAGATCTGGACCCGGTTTGCATCTTGAAGAGCACGGAACAACATATTGACTGATTCGCTACCTGCAGCCAGTACAAGTCCTCCGTATCCCAAACTCGAGTTCGTTCGGCCCAGCGAGAATCCTGAAGAGCCTTGTCCTGCAACGTTTTGAGTGCGACGGTTTGGAGTCGTTGTAGTATTCGTACTCAAGGCCGTCAACGTATTGAACGCAGGACTAGTTAGTGTTCCACCGCTCGCGCTGTTTCGATCGAATAACAAAGAATCCTGTAGGCCGAATTCAGTTCCCAAGTCGAATTGATCGTCCAGTGTCACTTCCGCGATCAAGATCTCAACGTGGATCATCGGTTGCTGACGGTCGAGACGTTCGATCACTTGACGAATCATCGTCATGTAGTGCGGCATCGCACTAATGATGAGGCTATTCGTGTTGGGTTCCGCGACAACGAAGACTTCTCGCTCAATCCGCTCATTCACACTAAAGATCGTGGACGCTACCTGTCCGATTTGCCCCTGAGGTGCGATGATGTTCTGCAACGCGGTCCGCTGGGTATTGATCAAATTGGTGATGGCATTTGCCACGTCGGTTGCCGAACTATTTCTCAGCCAGACTACCTCAGTTGTTCGCTGTCTTGCATTTTCTTCGTCCAACCTCAGTAACAGCACCTCGATCACATCGAGATCGGATGCCGAACCCGAAACGATAATCGAGTTAGTACGGTTTTCGGTCGCGATTCGCAAAGGCACGAGCGAGCTCTCATTGCCACCGGATATCGCTGCCTGATTTTGGTTCTGCAGACCGAAAATCCCGAGACCGTTGTTCTGATTGTTGGTCGCCGTTGTTGGCAGGCCGAACGCCTGTTGCAAAGTTGTTGCCAAAGTCGCAGCATCGCCATTCTTTACCTCAAAAACCTTGATCTTCGCTTCGACTTTTGAAGGTATATCCAATTGTTCAATCAAAGCTTCGATCAGGGGCATGGTCTTGGAGGGAGCTCGCACGATCAGCGCATTGATGGTTGGGCTATTGTTGACGACAACTCCTGACAATAAGCCCGAGTTACCTTTAACGGACAATCGGCTGCTAGGCACGCTTGCTCGGGTGGACGTGCTCGATGCTCCGCCGGGCTGCTGTTGTTGTTGTGGTTGTTGTTGTTGCTGGTTTGTGCCAGTAGTTGCGGATTGGGTACCGGTGATGGCTGAACTCAATATTGGCTGCAACTCCGAAGCGATTGCAAATTTAAGTGGAATGATCTTGATGACACTCTCGGCTGGACTTGAGTCGGAATCTATTTCCTCAACAAGCCTGGCAACCTCCGCTTGATCGCGGGGAGACGCCTGAACGATTAGGGAATTGGTGCGATAATCGGAAACGGCTTTGACTCGTGGAGCTAAACCGGTTGCGTTGTTGGCTGCTCCTCCCGCTGCTGCGCCGGGCGCGGCTGCGGTTCCTGGTGCCTCGCCAAAAAATTCCTTCACCAGCGCTTCAGCATCCACAGCCGACGAATTGACGAATTTAAACACCCTCAATTGGCTGTTTGGATCGAGTGGCGTATCCAGTTTTTCGATCACTTCTTTGATGCCGGACATGGCTTCTTTGCGACCGATCAAGAGCAACACGTTGGGCTGTCCCAGCGCAGTGATTTCGATCTGTCCTTGGCGAGGCGTAAACACCCTCGTATTCAAATCCCTGAGGATTACTTCGAGAGCTTGGCCATTGACATGCCTCAGCGGCACGATTTCGATCTCGGGCTGGGTTTCAACGCTTTGCTTCTTGATCTGGTCGATCACCTCTTGCACGCGTTGCACATCGCGCTTGCTACCTTTGATGATCACCAACCCCATCTCAGGCACAAAGGAAATATCGACATCGCCAATAAGACCGCTACCAGAGCTTACAGCGTCCGGAGATGCAATGATGGTGGCCCGTTCATCGTCACCTGGTCGAGGTCTTATCTGTGCAGTCCCAGTCGCTTCGTCTTCTTGACCTGGTTGTTGATAGGATGCTAGTCTGACCAACTTGAGCGCACGTTCGATACGCTCTGGAGTTGCTGGGTTGATTGGAATGATTTGCGTTGGGCGTGATGGATCCGCTTGACCGATGTCGATCGCGGTAATGACTTGCGTCCATCCCATGACGCTTGTCGGTGTGCCTTGAAGTCGCACTTCGTTGTTTCGGCGATCGACCTGCATCACCTCTTGAACCGAGTCCTTGGAGACCAGTTTTAGTTGGGCAAGTTCACCATTGTTGCTGGTCGAAATAGTAAGCCTGGATCCAGCCAGTCTTCCGACGGCATCCTCCAATTCACGCCAAGAGATGCGCTGAAGTTTGTATTGGTTTTGCTGAATCGTGCGCTGAATGACGTTGCCGCGATTGTCCATTACTAGGCTACCGACTTGGCGACGCGATGCTTCAACCACTTGTGCGATCTGCTTTTGGGTGGCGTCGGGAGCCAAGACCATTAGCCGCCCTGTATTTGGCTCATTGGTGACTCGAACACGTTTGTCGGCTCCGAATTGTGCTTGGATTCTAGCACCAACTTCGCCAACGTATTCTAGGGGAACGTCGTATGTTTCGAGCCTTGCACCGGTGTTGCCCGCTGCCGCAGCCCTGTTGGTTGTCGACGGCAAGATCAGCGGTTGCAGGCCAGGATTCGGAGCATTTATGGTCGTTTGAGGGAAAGCAATTGCGCTGACGCCATTGCGGGGCGAGGTGGCTGGCACTGAATTTGGTAGCTGTGGCACTTGAGAGAGTGCGTTTGCCTCTACCAACCATGGCGAAAGGGCAAGGATAGCCATTCGAAGCATGTGGCGGCTGGGGTGTTGAAAGGATTTACGTGTTGTCACGAGCCGGTTCCCTTGTTCAGATCTCGGGCAGTCGAAATGACACAAGCCCGCTTTCATCGTTGTAATCGGAGCTTCCGGCAAACGTGCTACAGTCAAAATGCTTTTCCTAGGCTGCAATCTTTGACATTTTCGACGTAGCTTGGCCCCCTGGGCCGTGCGCATTTGAAGTATTGCGTGCATTGGCAGCGCAAAGTCGCACCCGGCAGGTGCGACCTACCCTGGTCATTTTGCCTGGCTTAGCCATAATCTCACGGTTTCCAGATCCTAGATATCATTCGCACCGCCACGATCGAGGAAACGCAAACAATGGACGACAAGCTCGCATACCAAGGAATCACCTTTGACGATGTCCTTCTCGAGCCCCGATACAGTGAGGTCCTCCCCTCTCAGGTGGACGTCAGCACCCAATTGACGCAGAGGATTCGCTTGTCGATACCACTGCTCTCTTCTCCGATGGATACAGTGACCGAAAGTCAAATGGCCATTGCTTTGGCGAAAGTGGGGGGCTTAGGTGTTATCCACAAGAACATGAGCATCGAGGCTCAAGCAGAAGAAGTCACCAAGGTTAAGCGATCGGCCAACGGAATCATTCCAGATCCTGTGACACTCGTGCCAACCGATAGCATTGCGACGGCACAGGACATGATGCGAAAGCAAAATATATCGGGTGTTCCCATCGTCGACAAAAATGGGCGATTAGCTGGCATTCTAACTAGACGCGACCTCCGTTTTCTGGAGTCCTCGGATTTGCCAATTTCTTCCGTTATGACCAAAGAGAATTTGGTAACGGCGCAGGGGAATGTAACGCTTGCGGAAGCTGAGCGGATTTTAACGGATAAAAAGGTGGAGAAACTTTTACTGGTTGACGATGAATACAAACTAACAGGTTTAATCACGATCAAAGACATCGACATGATCCGAAGTTTCCCGAACGCTTGTAAAGACGAGCTAGGGCGATTGAGGGTTGGTGCCGCGATCGGGATGTTCGATTTCGAACGAGCTGAGCAATTGATCGGACGCGGTGTAGACGTACTCATCGTAGACAGCGCACACGGTCACTCAGCCAATGTCATCGAAACGGTTAAACAGGTTAAGCGACAGTGGTCGATCGATGTCATCGCTGGAAACGTAGCAACGTACGAAGGCGGACGCGACTTAGCCAAAGCTGGAGCAGACGCTGTCAAAGTTGGAATTGGTCCAGGTTCCATCTGTACAACGAGAGTTATTTCCGGAGTCGGTGTCCCGCAAATCACCGCAATATACCAAACCACCAAAGCGTGCCAGCAAGCAGGCATACCAACC
This sequence comes from Pirellula sp., assembly GCA_031361585.1. Lineage (GTDB taxonomy): Bacteria > Planctomycetota > Planctomycetia > Pirellulales > Pirellulaceae > JBKCUI01. The sequence goes on from JANLRK010000260.1 coordinate 7,505, forward strand.
ATCGCGGACGGAGGAATTCGTTATAGCGGTGACATTACCAAAGCGCTCGTAGCGGGTGCCAGCTGCGTAATGATTGGCAGCTTGTTTGCAGGACTCGCTGAAAGTCCAGGTCGGATGATCTTGTACCAAGGTCGAACCTTCAAAGCCTATCGAGGCATGGGTTCTCTCGGTGCGATGATCAAAGGGTCAAGTGAACGCTACCGCCAAGGCTCGCAGGACCAGTTGTCGAAACTGGTTCCCGAAGGAGTCGAAGGACGTGTTCCGTTCAAAGGGCCGCTGGCAGATTATGTTTATCAACTGGTTGGCGGGTTACGGGCTGGAATGGGGTACTGCGGTTCCCAAACCATCTCGGAACTTCGCAGGGATGCACGTTTTATCCAGGTTTCGGCCGCAACGGTCCGCGAGAATCACCCACATGACATCGCTATCACGCAAGAAGCTCCAAATTACAGTTCGGAACTTACTACACTGTCGGACAACTAGGTCGGCATCGATTGTACGCCCTGCACTACTCGGTAGTGCGCTCTTCGGCTTGGTAACAGCTTCTCACTGTTTCGGTCAGCAGCCAACAGGTTGGTCGCCACAACCCTTCTCAAAACCCAGTAGCGAATCGACGGTATCGCCGCCGGAGTTTGTGCCACCCAATCGTTTGCGTCCTGCAGAAAATCAGCAAAGCGGAGACGTCTTGCGATGGGGCAATGGGAATCGATCATTGCCATTAAATAGTGACAGCAAGAGTTTTTCGCAGGCCCTACCCGCCTCACGTGAACAACAACCATCGGTCGGCCACGAAGTTGCAGTGACCAGCAAACCATCGATTAAACCGAAAAGCGGGTTCGAACTTTATACGGCCAACACTCAAGTTCAACGAAGTGGCACTCGCAACGAGCCTATCCAGCTCGGTTCCAACGTTCAATTGGCATCGCACAACGAGAGTCCGAGCGAGAGTTCGGTCGTGGTGCCAGCTCCCATTAAGCGATCGAATGGCGATTGGTACGATCGAAGCGCTGCCAAAGATGATGCAAGTAATCGAATGACGGACGTCCAAAAAGCGCGTTTTCAGGAATCCACATCACCGGCCCCATTCCTGCCGCAAGCGATTCCACCGACCAAAAACCCGCTCCAGGGAAATTCCATTCCGGACATTCTAAATGCAATTCCAAGCAATCCACAAATCCAGCCAAGAAAACCCAGTCGCTCACTTTTGGAAGACCCCGAGGATATTCCAGCAAGTCCTTTTCCTGGTTCCAAAACACCGAAGCAAGATAGCGTTGATGATTCGCCATCGGACAGCAAAGAACCTCCATCGATAAAGTCCCTTAAAGATTCCGATCCAGCCCCTCGGCCACCTCGCAGGGACGGAAACAGCGGGGACTGCGATGCAGTTCGACTACTTGCTAAAGACTTGGACATTACGAAGCTTCGAATCGATTCATCGCCTGATTTTGTCAAAGGCATACCAAACCGAAATAGATCCTTTCCAAATACGAAAGACTCATTCGTTGCCAAAGCTCCCATTCGCTCTTGGCTTTCCTATGATGGGATTGTTGTCGCAGAAGGGAAACTCGTCGACCTGAGGCTGGGCTCGGTAATTCTTGAGAAATCGGACGGAACCAGGACATCGTATCTACTGCACAAGCTAAGCGACGCGGATCAAGCCTACGTAAGCGAAAATTGGGGATTGCCAGTCACTTGCTCCATCGACGATCGCTCGTTCCCTCGCCGTGATTTTATCGACACCACAGTGACATGGAAGGCTAGTGGAGCTTGCCACAAGCCACTCTATTTTGAAGACGTTCAGTTGGAACGATACGGACATGAATGGGGACCGTTTGCTCAGCCTGTCATTTCCACGGCTCATTTCTTTGGCGACGTCATTGTATTGCCGTACAAGATGGGAATCCATCCACTTAACGAGTGCCAATACTCACTCGGCTATTATCGTCCTGGCTCATGTGCTCCGTGGACCGTTGGACCAGTTCCGATCAGTCTTCGCGGCGCGCTGCTGCAAGCAAAAGTGATTACCGGAGCCGCCCTTGTTTTGCCCTAGGAGATACAGCCGACAAAAGTAGCGGGCTCCCAACGAGCTTGTCTCGTTGGAGCCAAAGCTTATGGGCTAAAGGCGTGTGCTACGCGAACGCCGGCCTCCCCTGCCAGTCCAACGCCGCAGGCGTTGGACTGGCAGAGGAGGCGAGCAATGGTTGATGCGATCACTTCTAGCCAGGAAACTTTACGTCCAATGGGCAAGCCCATTAGGGCGTTCTAAAGCTTCCAGTTCAGGATAACCACGACCGCATCGAGCGCAATTCTATTCAGTGAATTGGTTTTGATTCAGAACCGCATAGGTTAGAATGATTTACATCTATAATAGAGCCATTCGCTTTTCTGCGAGCCGTTCGTGAACCATTCCAAGTCCAAAAATCCATGGATCGCCGGACTCAGTAGTTTCGCAATCCATCTCATGCTGCTGTTGATGATGGCAATTTGGACCATGTCTGGCACTGGTGGCGGTCGTCATCTTTCGATCGACTCTGGCTTGTCTTCGAACGAGTCTGAATTCGAAACGATCTTCATCGAATCACAAAGCGACGACGAATCTAGCCAATCCGGATTCGTCCCACAGGAGATTAGCAGCTCCATCCTGGTGACCGACGCCGAACCGACGCTAATGACCATACCGGGCGATCAATCGCAGAAAGCAGAACCAATTTCCGAAGTGGCTCGCGTTGCAGGGGCGCAGAGCAAAGAAGCGGGCACTTCCTTCGTCAGCACATCACTTGAGGGTAGATCCCGAAAGAATCGAGCCGTACTTGGACCGCTCAACGGATCGACCCCTAGGAGTGAAGCCGCCGTCGAAGCCGCACTCGCTTACTTGGCACGGCATCAGCGCAACAGTGGCGCATGGACGGTCCGTTTTGAAGAAGAACCCTGTCGAGGCGAATGCGACCACGGTGGCTTCGAGTTAGACCCACATGAGATTGCAGCAACGGGCCTAGCCCTACTCTGTTTTCTGGGGGCTGGTCACACGATGCAGGAGGGCGAATACAGCGACAACGTCCAAAGAGGCGTTTACTTCCTCATTCAAAATCTTAAAAAGCAAAGCAATCGCGGTTACTGGCTAACGGAAGTTGCTGCGGCTGACATGTACGAACATGGCATCGCAACGCTGGCCCTTTGCGAAGCGCTTCAGATGAACGGAGACGCGGAACTTCTTAGCAAGTCTTGCCAAGAAACCATCAATCACATTATCTACGCGCAGCATGATGGAGGCTGGGGCTATCATCCCAAGATGGCGGGTGATCTCTCGATTGTGGGTTGGCAGGTACTGGCACTGAAGAGCGCCGTCAGCGCAAAACTAGTTGTCAATGAGCATACCATTCGAGGCATGGATCAATTCTTGAAGCAGCACGTTAGAAATGATTTCATGTTCGTATATCGTAATGGACTTAAACCAACGGCGAGCATGACCGCTATTGGCACTTTGATGCGCATTTTTCGTGGGTGGTCCAAAACAGATCCTGCCATTTTGAAAGCGATTGAATATCTATCCAAAGAGGGCCCTTCGAGCACAGACCTCTATTACAACTACTATGCCACGCAAGTCCTCTTCCAATTCGGCGGGAAACCATGGATAGATTGGAACACCAAGATGCGAGAGTATCTAATAAACACACAGGAACGGGAGGGGCACATGGCCGGCAGTTGGTGGTTCCCTGGCGAACGAGGCAACGTTTCCAATACGATTGCGAATCAGAAAGGTGGAAGACTCTATGTTACCGCCATGGCTTGCTTAACGCTCGAAGTCTACTATCGCTATTTGCCAGTGAACGAACCCGTCAAAGCAGAATTTCAGTTTTAAGTGGGACAGGCTTCCAACCAGTCATAACGAAATCGACAGGCTGGAAGCCTTTATACCCCACAAGTCGGCTGATCCTGCTCTCCTGCTAGCAAGTTTGAAAATAGGGGTTTTGGGAAGGCACGATCTGGTTGCCAAACTCTTTCACCCACGAGACAAGCTCGTA
>JANLRK010000263.1:0-8630 GCA_031361585.1 Pirellula sp.
GATGCCAGGACCGATGAAACTCGCCCAGTTCCGCCATGAAAGTGGCTTGGGCTCAGGCAAATCCGCGGTTTCCCAAGGCGGGATTCGATGGGAGTCATTCGTCATGTTTTAGGCAGTGGGGGTAGGGTTGGGACAGTGGGCCGTAGGCAGTACGCAGTGGGGGAATTGATATAAGAAGTGAGTGCGAATGCAATTCCATAACCCAAAACCGATGGCCCACTGCACTACCCAATCACGCTTCGTCGATCACCGGATTCGTCAATGACCCAATGCTTCCGATCTCGATGGTTACTGTGTCACCAGCGTGAAGAAATACCGGTGGCTTGCGCGCAGCGCCAACTCCGTGTGGCGTCCCAGTCAAGATGACGGTGCCTGGCAATAAACGTGTGCTGCCACTCAGGAATTCTATCAATGTCGGTACATCGAAAATCATGTCATTCGTGTTCCAGTCTTGCATCGTCTGACCGTTAAGAATTGTCTTGATCGATAGCGAGTTTGGATTGGGGATCTCATCTCGCGTGACGATCCAAGGCCCTAGTGGGCAAAATGTGGCAAACGTCTTTCCTCGGCACCATTGACTTCCTCCTTTTCCAATCTGCCAATCCCGAGCACTAACATCGTTTGCACAGGTGTAGCCCAAGACATAGTCCAGAGCTTGAGCTTTCGATACGTTGTAGCACTCGCGTCCGATCACAACCGCCAATTCGCATTCGTAGTCAACTTCGTCGCTACGCAAATGCCTCGGTAGGATTATCGGGTCGCCTGGGTTTTGCAAAGTACCTAAGTTTTTCATGAATACTACCGGGTACTCTGGAATGGGCTTGTTTCCTTCGGCAGCGTGCTTGCGATAGTTGAGTCCGATGCAAATGATGTCGCGAGGCACGATCGGAGCGAGCAGTTTGGCAGGAGTGACTACCTCGCCTGAATCACGATACAAGCCAAGAATGTCACCCTCAACGCGTGTTGTTGTTCCATTGTCGTGACGACGACCAAAGGAAGTAGTGCCGGACGAGTTTTCGTAACGAACGAACTTCATTGTATCCTGCTTTCGATTGCGTATGAAATGTTTGCAGACAGCTCAATGAACAAAGAGGGAACGAAGCCCTTGGGCCCGCAAACACCCTCCCTAGCTCATCCTTTCTACAACTCCTTTGGCCGACAAAATTTGATGGGCATTTCACTCGTTGGATTGTCCAAGACCATTCCCAGTCGGCCAGCCAATAGTTCGTCAAGCTCCTTACCGATTATTTCCGCTCGCCAACCAAGCGTCAAACTCGGTGGCGGAGCATCATCGCATTTCGGGTCCAATCGATACTTCACAAAGTCCCGCAAGTCATCTGAGGTTGCGACAATGGCCGGAGCAATCCGCTTGGTTCGACAAATATACGCCAGCGCCGCAGACAAGAACTGAGTAAGCATGCCGGCAGGTTGACCCTTGCCGTAGCGTTGTTTTTTCGGCCAAGTTGGAGCTGGCTGAAGAAGCGAATCTTCAATGGCTTTGGAAAGCTCGGGTAAATACTGCTTGGTGTGTCGGTGCTCCATGCCGCGAAGCGAGGTCATCCGCCGAACGTCCGAAGTTCCCCGCCTTGCTAACTCAACCAACAAATCATCGCGAAGGATTTTGCGAGGTGGAACATCGCGTTCTTTCGCCTTGAGATCACGCCAATTCCAGAGACTGCGCACGATGGACAACGAGTTTCCCGAAAGGGCTTGGATGCCGCTGATTCGGAACCAGCTTTCATTTGACTCAAACTCGGCAAGTTCTTCCTGTCGGCGTCTTGTCTCCTCATCCAGCCATGAAAGCCGATCTTGTTTGGTCAATTGCTGGCTTAGCGATCGGTATAGACGCGGTAAATCGCGTACGTCCTGAGCTGCATACTGTAGCTGTTGATTCGACAATGGACGGTTTCGCCAATCGGACCTCGTCTCTTCTTTGTCGAGCACCATTCCCGTGAATCGATGAACCAAATTGCCGTAGGAGGCTGGATATTCAAAGCCCAGAAAAGCCGCCGCGATTTGGATGTCGAAAAGTTTTGGAATCAGCTTGTTGGTCGCTCGATAGCAGAACAACGTCTCTTCCCGACCCGCGTGCACGATCACTGTGGTTTCCGACTCGATCAACGATTCCCAGAAGGGTCCGAGATCGGTGCAAGTATAAGGGTCGATGATGGCGATTTCATCTTCGGTTGCCACTTGCACAAGGCAAAGTTCAGGTCGATAGGAATCCTCAGCAACGAATTCTGTATCAAAAGCGACAAGCTTCTGCGCAGCTATCTTTTGACAAAGCTGATGGAGTGATTCTGGGTTTGTGATATAACTGAAATGTGCGTTCAAACGCTGCCCTGCGGTTGTTGTGGTTCGAGGTATTGCCCGTTCCCGTTGGCTCTCAAGCGGCAGACGGTTTTTTCAAACCTGCGCCGACCCCGCGGAAAATGCTAGCAAACCAATGCTATTTGTACACAGAAGTGCTTAGAGCCACAACAACGGGTGCCAGGCACCGAGCGAATCTCCGCCGAAATACTGACGCTCAGCAAGAGTTTGCCTAAAAATGATAGACGTTTCATCCAACAAGATCCGTTGGCTACCCAAATCGGGCCTTTTGGTAAGTGCTCGTTCGATAGCAGAATCCAAGCTAATCATCGCAGCCGGAGGTAGATGGCTAGATGTAAAGGAGCCGTCCCTAGGCTCACTTGGCAGACCCGCGTTGGAACTGATCTTTTCCATTCTTGAGTTGGATATTCCTGAATCGGTACAGGTCAGCGTTGCAGGTGGCGAATTGCTGAATTGGACGAAGGATTTGGATGAGACCTTGGCGGCAAAATTGCCAGCCAGGACCTACCTCAAATTGGCCCTGGCAGATTGCAAAACCAGGGCATGGAAGAGTGAGGCGTATCGGATTTCGCGAGCTTTGATTCGTCGCTCGCAATTAATCTTGGTACATTATGCAGACGTTGTGAATTCGAGGGCACCCAATTGGGAAGAGGTCATCGAAACCACAAAATGGCTCGGTGGAAGATTTGTGTTGATCGATACGCATAGCAAAGAGTCGGGTGGCTTATTGGATCACTATTCGCTTGATCAACTGGGCGAAATGATTGCCGTCGCAAAGCAACAAAAACTTGGCGTCGCACTGGCTGGCTCGTTGAAATTGGATCAACTTCAAAAATTGTCGAGTTTGCATGCGGATTGGCTTGGCGTGCGCGGGGCTGTTTGTCACGAAACGCTGCGAACAGGCGATCTTTGCCCAGAACGGCTGAAGCGAGCGATTGAACTATTTCCTGCCTGTTCCTCCCTAGGAAGCTGAACACTATGTCTTCGGGCAGCGAACGAGATCGACCGTGTGGCCTTTTGCGACAGGGGAACAAAGTGGTTGGCAATGTTTGCATGCCAGAAGAGACAGAAGTATTCATCAAGGAATTCAACCACTGTTACGGGCAATTGCGACTTGAGGTCAGCGAACCTGCTAACACCATTTCGAAACCAACTTCCAATCCTCACTCCTTTCGATTGCCGATGTGGTTCCGCCACGTCTGGAATGAACGCAATGCGGAAGAGTAATCCGTGGCGGATGCTGCCAGCATCCGCACCGACGCTAGCAGCGTCGGCCACGACCCAGCATCGGGACGGGCGCTAGCGGCGCCGGCCACGTCTTAGGATATTGCCGAAGTCGTCCAATAAGCTATAAGCCACAGGGGTCGCCAGCAAACTTATCAACAACGAGAGCGCTTGACCGCCGATAATGACTTTGGCCATGCTAGCTCGGGCACTTGCACCCGGGCCTTGTCCCAACGCGATTGGAACCATGGCAGCCATTAGCATCACCGTCGTCATGAGAATGGGGCGCAGTCGTGTATGATTGGCTTCGAGAATCGCCCTTTCACGCGGCAAGCCGGTACGTCGCAATTCATTTGTCTTGTCCACTTGCAAAATTCCGTTTTTCTTTACGATCCCGATCAACATGAACAAACCAAACATTGCATAGAGATCCATTGGCGTTCGAAACAATAGCAGCGACAGCAGGCCAAATGGAAACGTCACAGGTAGGGCAGCGAGGATGCTGATTGGATGCATCCAGCTTTCGAACTGGGCAGCTAGGATCAAGTACATGAACGTAACGCTCAACCCAAGTGCGACCATGAAGTAGTAGGCCGTTTCATTTAACATGTCTGCTTGCCCTCCAAAAACGATTTGGTACTCGGGAGGCAAATTCATTTCTGCCACGCTCTTGTTGGCAAACTGAACGGCTTCGTTTAATGAAACTTCGTCCGGATGTGCCATCAAGGTAACGGTGCGCTGTCGATTCAATCGGTCTATCTGACTTGGTCCTTGTTTTTCTTGCGTCCGAGCAAGACTGCTTAACTGAACCTGACCAACGGATGGACTGGGAATTGAAATGGTTAACAAGTCCTCTGAGTCGGTACGGAATTGCTTGGCCGCACGCAACCACACATCATATTGTTCCGTACCTTCTTTGAAGCTTGAAACAATTTGACCACCTACCAAGACGCTGAGCGTATTTGCGATCATTTGGACTGGAACTCCCAAGTCCATCGCACGCTCTCGATCGATATCGACTTGCAATTCCGGCTTTCTCATCGAAAGAGTCGAATCGATATCGACGAGGCCATGTAGCTGCCGCAGCTTCTTCTTGAGCACTTCAGCATACGTTGCCAACTCTTCCACGCCCGGCCCTTGCAAACTGATTTGAAAAATTCGACTATCACCATTAGGGCCTCCGCCGAGTGCCGAAACATCGGATACAGATGTTCTTAAATCGGGATAGTCTTGGAGGATCTCGCGAACGCGGCGCATCAATTCGAACTGAGTAAAATGCCGCTGGTCAAGTTCAACCAATCGAAGATAGATGGAGCCTCGCGTAACATCTCCTTGTCCCTTGGCCGTCCCCGACTGTCCAATCGAGATGAAGCGATGCACAACTCCTGGTAACTTGGCCAACCGATTTTCGATTTCAGTGACGACTTGATTGGTGCGATCCAACGTATAACCTTCTGGTGTAACGAATCCCACTTGCATCTCGCTCTGATCGTCACGCGGGACAAGGTTTGCTCCAAGATTCATTGCGATCGGAACGGTTGAGGCGACGACCAATAGACACACACCCATGGTTATCCATCGATGCCGAAGCGACCAACGCAAGCAAATTCCGTATGTCCTTTCGACAGCGCCATAAATCCAACCCGATTTCGAACCGGATTGCCCCGCCCCATGCTTCTCGACCTTAAGAAATCGGGAGCAGAGCATTGGGGTTAGCGTGAACGATACGAAAAGACTCATTAAAATGGCAAAGGCGACTGTCAACCCAAAGCTGCTGAAAAACCGACCAACCATCCCACCCATAAATGCGACCGGAACAAAGATCACAACCAGCGACAAGCTGGTGGCCAAAACAGCTAAGGCAATTTCACGAGTTCCGATGCTCGCGGCTGCCATCGCATCCAAGCCGTTCTCCTCCATGTGGCGGAAGATGTTCTCGTGCACAACCACCGCGTCGTCTATTACAACTCCGATCGCCAAAATCAAACCCAGCATCGTGATGTTGTTGAGCGTAAAGCCCATGTACTGCATGAACAAAAAAGTAGGGATGATGGATGTAGGGATGGCAAGGGTTGCAATCAGCGTCGTTCTCCAGTCACGTATGAACAATAGGATAGTCGCGCCGACCAAAACAATCGCTAACAATAGGTGGAAGCGAACTTCCTCCATGGAGACGCGAATGAATCGCGACTGATCCTGCGTCATCTCCAATTGAATATCTGTTGGCAATGCCTTGCGTATGCGCTCCAGTCTTTTCTGTACCGCATCCGAGATGGCGACCGTATTGGTGCCGGATTGCTTCTGTACAAATAGACTAACAGCGTTCTGTCCATCCAATCGGCTGAGGCCTCGCGGCTCCTCGATGGAATCTTCAGCAACTCCAATGTCTTTGATACGAATGGGGTAGCCTTTGCGATTTGCTACGATCAATTCATTGAACTGCTCGGCCGTCGCAATGCGTCCCAAGGTTCTTAGGACCATTTCGCGTTGGCCTTGATCTACTATCCCTCCAGGGACTTCCAAGTTCTGACTTATCAGCGCGTGTCGAATCTCTTCGATGGATAGTTCGTACGCCCTGAGTCGGTCCGTATCAACGCGAACTTGGATAGCGCGATTGCGACCACCCGACAAGAAGACGTTTCCAACTCCTGGTACAGTTTGAAGCAATTCTTGAATTTGATGTCGGGCAATTTCCGTCACTTCGCGAATGTCGCGATTCCCGGAAACACCAATGGTTATGATCGGAGCAGCGTCCAAATCGAATTTATTCACCAATGGGGTTTCAATACCCTCGGGGAGTCGCCGAACTACCGATGAGATCTTGTCTCGGGCTTCTTGCGCCGCGACGTCGCCGTTTTTCTGCAAGACAAATCGAATAACGATCGTTACGCTCCCTTCGCGCGTTGTCGATCGCATCTCATCAATTCCAGATATCGTGTTAAGCGTTTCTTCGAGAGGCTTGGTAACCGATGTCTCAATTTCCTCCGCGCTCGCGCCAGGCAACGCTGCTGAAACCGATATCACCGGAAAGTCGACCTTTGGAAAAAGATCCACTCCCATTTCAAAGTACGACACGATTCCGAGCACTACCGGAACAGCCACAAGTACCCATGTAAAGACAGGACGGCGAATGCAAATGTCAGATAGGTTCACCGTGGCGACTCCCGAATGGAGATCGACATCCCATCCGAGAGCAGACGTTGCCCACTCGTGACCACGACGGAATCGCCCGGAAGCGAAGGCGACGCAATCTCCATCCATTCATTCGTTTGCTGACCAAGTGTGACTCTCACTTCGCGAGCCGTGCCGTCTTGCACTAGGAAGATTTTGTGGATACCCGCGAACGAATAGAGTCCAGTCATCGGTATCGTTGCGGCGGTTGCATTCCGGCCGATCAAAATCTTGGCTTTTGCAAAACCACCTGGCTTGAGAATGGCCGTCTCATTCGGAACATCCACTTCGACCATAAATGTTCGCGTAGTGCGGTCTACGGCAGGGCTTATTCTCGCGACGCTACCGATGATTGGCATTTCGCGAGAACCGGTCAAGACTTCCACTGCTTGCCCTACAACAACATCACCGCTATGCGATTCTGGAATTGCAAGTCTTAGCTTGAGTGTACGCCCAAGAACAAGCCTAAAAACTTCGGTTCCAGGTCGAACAAGAGTTCCTTCCGAAACGAATCGTTCTGTTATCGAATAGGTTGGGTCGGCAGTGTTAGTTGGCGTAGGAGCACAGATCACGACATCTCGCAGCCGCTGATTTGCAATGGCCAACTCAGCGTTTCGAAGTCTCGCCATGGCGGCTGCCGACTTCGCCAATAGAAGTTGATTTTGCCAATCCGATTCGAGTACCAATGCCTCCGATTTTGCCTGCTCAAAATCCTCCGCCGAAATGGAGTTGGTTGACTTGAGCGGCACCAATCGCTGCAATCGCGATTGAGCTAACTCAAATCGCAATCGGGCTGAGACAACGATTGGCAATCTACTGAGGTCCTCAGATACGTCCGGAACGGCTAAGAAACCACCCTTTGCAAGTTCGGCCTGTACATAGCGATCGGCTTGTTCGCAAGCAAGCTTAGCATCGGTTGGATCTAGCTCGAGCAATCGCTCACCCGGTTGCACAACACTCGATAGGTCGTGGTAGATTCTAAGTACGCGGCCTTCCTGTTTTGAACTGATCGTTACCTCTTCGAATCCATGAAGCGTTCCAACGGCTTCTACGAATCGTTGGATAGAACGATGTTCTACGGGAGACGCGGTAACCACGAATTGATCATTCGAGCGATGGGTAGTTGTCGCGGGCAATTCGAGCAGGTCCCGTCGGTGAGCACGCCGATTGGCCATCCACCATCCACAACCAAACGCAAGAACCAGGGCCGCCACCCCTACAATCCAAGGAAGCCAGTTTCGCCTCGCAATGAAACTGGAATTCGACGCAATCGATCGAGCTTCGTCAGGAATCTCTGGTTGGAGTATAACCTCGGCACTGTCGTTTGGTTCGGTGTCAGTTGAGGGTTCTAATAGATTGGTAGACATGTGTTTCCCAAAATGACCTAGGAGGTGGCGCGAGTGTTGGTGATTGGACTCATAGAGAACTTTTCGACTTGCTTCTTGCCTTCACGCGATATTTTTCGAAATAGGACCAGCAGGATTTGCTGTTCCTCTTCCGTAAGCGCTGAGAGAATAGCGCGATGGAAAAGAAACTTGGCAGCGGATGCCGCGGCGTACGCATCTTTGCCTACCTCCGTAAGGTCAACGTGGATAACCCTGCGGTCAACTTCCGACCTAGTGCGATGTACTAAACCTTTCTGCTCCAGGTGGTCTACTAGGTTCGTCATCGAGTTGACCGCGACCCCCAAATGCTCTGCAACGGAACGCATCATCTGAGGGCCAGACTCTCCCAAAAGTTCTACGATGCGAAGATCCTGATGACCAAGGTTTGCTTGCGGGCCACATGCGGCAGCGTCGTGCAATTGAGTGAACTGCTTCAATATCTCACGAACAATCAGTCCGAAATCATTCGCTCTTTCGTCCACGCGGTCCATTATTGCCTCTAAACCCGAATAGTTCTAC
>JANLRK010000278.1:0-7193 GCA_031361585.1 Pirellula sp.
GCTGAGGGTCCGCCGCCCGACAATTGGAGCCATTGAACCAACCATCGCAAGGAAAGACCTTGAATTACCAAAGTCCCAAGAATAACGACAAATACGATAAAAAGGATTAGGTTTCTAAAAGGAAAGTCGGACGGCAATGCCATCGCGGCCGCTAAAGAAACCACACCTCGCATTCCCGTCCAGCCAATTAATAGCAACGACTTAGTTGCCGGTATTGGATCTCGCTGACGAAGTCTTGCGGACAACAATCTCGGAATCCAAGCGGCCGGGAAAACCCAAATGAGACGAACGGCGATCGTGACCAAAAGAATCAGCACGGCTCCGAGGCTATTCCAAACCAACTGCTCCTCCGTCGCCAGGATAGTCACGACATCGCGCATCTGAAGCCCGATAAAAATAAACGTCAATCCCGTCAAGACAAAAACCACGCATTCCCAAACCGCTGTTGCGTGCAATCGCGTAGCTGCCGAAAACAAATACGATGCTCTTTGCCGAACCATGAGGCCAGCACAAACGACTGCCAATACACCCGACCAATGCATCGCTTCGCAGGCCAAGTAAGCTGCGAACGGTGTCAAGAGCGTAACGACCGTTTCGATCAGTGGCTCATCCAATCGTTTGTGAATTGCGATTACGGCCATGCCAACGACACAACCGACAGCCACTCCACCAACGGCCGCGATCACGAATTGAGAGGCAGCGTTGGAAACCGAAAAGTGCTCACCGGCTGCAACCGCCAAAGCCACACGATAAGCGACCAATCCCGATGCGTCATTGAGAAGGCTTTCTCCCTCGAGAATGACAACGATGCGCCGTGGCACTCGCAGTCGTTGAGTTACTGCGCTCGCCGCGATGGCATCCGGAGGTGAAATGATGGCTCCCAAGGCAAAGGCCGCGGCCCATGGCAAACCGGGGAAAAGCATATGTGCCACCCAACCAACCACAAGGGTTGTGACGAGCACCAAGCCAATCGCAAGCAGGGCAATCGGCCGGAGGTTCTTTCGAAAGTCATGAAACGGAGTTTGCCAGGCTGCAGCATAAAGCAACGGCGGAAGAAAAATCAGAAACACAATATCCGGTGTCAATTGAACATTGGGCAACCCCGGCACAAATGCAATTGCCACACCGACCAGTACCATTAACGTTGGATACGGAATGGACCAGGTACGAGTCCAAAATGCCAATAGCGTAACAATACATAAGAGAATCAAGACTGTGGAGACTTCGTACATTGCTTGCAAACGGCTCTGGAGGCGAATCGGGGAATTTTTGCGGACCGTAACGAGAAATCCCGTTCTTTCAGCGAACTTTTTATGCCGGTGGTGCCGATAAAGTCGGTGGTATCGGGTTTGCCGCTCGTTCTCGTTGTATTGAACGAGCATGTCAAGCCGATTATTCGACGGTTTCGAGGCATAACAGTGCCGACCAGCAGGTGTCCAAAGCATCTGTTCCAATGGGGGAATTGCGGTTTCCGAAGACAACCGGAGGTCGCAATCGCAAATTTGCGTTGGAGAGATTTCAATGAAGTTGCTCAAAGGCTGGAAACTAAAACTATTCGCTGGTTTGGCACTCGCTTCAATCGGCGGGAACCTGCAAGCTCAAAAGCCTGGGAGTTTAGACCCAAGCGTTCTGGGCCGCGGTCCTCAAATTGGGCCTGCTTCATACCGAATTCCCGGACCTCCGCCTGGTATGTCAGGTGAGCCTGGTATGTACGGCGATCCAAGCATGTACAGCGATCCTGGCATGTCAGGAGACCCGTCCATGGGAATGCAAATGGGCATGGATCCCAACTTGCCTCAAGTCCCGTGCGGACAGGACGGCATGGGATGCAACGGTCAATGTGGTGGCCAATGCGGTGGTCAATGCGGCGGTCTCTGCGGCGGTCGATTCAGTGGTCTCAGCGACCGATTTGGACGATCACCCTTTGCGCTGCTGAGTGCGCTCCGAGGCAGACTCGCTGGCTGTCGAGGCTCGTTGCGCCCCTACGGAGAAGGGGGAATTGCCACTCAACGTTGGTTTGACGTTTCTGCCGAAGCTATCTTTTTGTCGAGAACAGGCTCCGTCTCCAATTTCAATACGTCATCGCTTGGCGCCGGAAGCAATAACTTTGTCCTCGGGACCAGCAATGTCCCGCTGAATGATCTCAGAGCCGGATTTGGCGTTCAAGGAAACATTCAAGTGGGGCCAGGCGCCAACCTTGAACTCGTTTACTTTGGCCTGAACAAATGGGAGAACTCTGCCACTGCGACTTCGACCACACCGAATCTCTTTTCGTTCCTCAGTAACTTCGGAACACTCCCTGCAAACGGCTTTGACGATTCCGACCGTTCGTTCGTTCATACCCTGACCTATTCATCGACGCTCAACAACGGTGAAATCAATATTCGGCGCCGATGGGCAGAACCGTCTGGATTCTTGCAAGGAAGCTTCTTGATGGGTGTCCGCTACTTGGACATAGATGAACAAGCCAGTTTCACTGCACGTGGTCAGAACAACAACACGGCTGCCAACAACGGCCCGCGATTTTTGAACTACACCGCCAATACCCAAAACTCGTTAGCGGGTTTCCAAGTCGGTGCCGACCTTTGGTACAACCTAATCCCTGGTGTTAAACTGGGGGTCGAGGGCAAGACAGGCATTTACAACAATCGCGCACATCAAAACACCGCAATCGTAGCCAACTCACTTACGAATGCCTTCACCGAAGAAGTGTTGTCAAATCGTGCGGCCTCAATTAGTCAAGTAGCTCCGCAAGTATCCTATCGATTGAACCACTCTTGGGCCTTCCGGTCGTCGTACCAATTTATGTATGTGGATCACGTTGCACTTGCTACCAATAATTTCAATTCGATTCCACCAACAACATTTGGATCAAACTTCGGTCGAACTCCAACGATCAACAACGACGCTCATATCGTACTCCAAGGCTTTACCCTTGGTGCAGAGTACACTTGGTAGTCGAGTTTCAGGAAAATGGATTAAAGAACTTGCGAGACCCAAGGGACTTTCCTCTGGGTTTTTTTGTTGACCAAAGTTGAGCTCAAGCGGGACACCGCGCCTAACCCACTAAATCGTGAAACAATCACCGACGCCATTGTCGGGCAGACCCATCAGTTCACGCCATCGGGCCTCTATCATCGCAGTGTATGGCATCCCGCCTAGTCCATAATTTCCGAGGGCATATCCATCGTTGACCTCTACTAGCAAGGTTTGTCCCGATGCGGTAATCCCCCAATCCATTCCAAAGGCAATTGGACGCTCTAGGAAAGCCTCGATGGCGGATTGCACGGTCGCAACTTCTGGGAATCGAAGTGGGTCACCCTTGTAATTGGCAACGTTAAGAATTTTGTTGCGAAAGATCGATACTCGCCACTCAGACACAAACTCGATTCGCTGTTGTGCCAACACAGGCGTACCATCGGGGACAGCTGCTGAGGCAATCAGATCGCGAAGCCCATAGACCACTGTGCCCTTGAACAGTTTATGATGAAGCAGTGGCTTGATATGAAATGGATTGAATGAAACCTCAGAGTCTACTTGGTTTCGAACCTCACCCATCGTCGTCTCCCACGTGAATCTACCTATCCACTGCGACAGTGAATGAGGAAGGTCAAAAACGGGGGGGGAAGGTCGGCCACATCGAGCAAGCAAGAGACGAATAGCCTCGACACCAGCCCGAACCACCATTTCATCTGCATGATTCAACAGCCACGGATCAAGTAACCCCAATTGGATATCCGTAAAACGAAACGGGACCACTTCGTAACCGCGTTCCCAAAACCAATGGGAAGCCTCGAGGGATGCAAGGTAAAACGAGGAGTCTTGATTTACCTGTTGAACATACGCTCGCATAGAATTCATCCGGGGCCATCACATCAAAAGGAGACAGTCCATTCACGCGATTCGCCCCCGACAATGAAATAAATCCCTTTTTGGGCTGGTTTTCGACGGCAAGTGCACTGTATCCAACCCAAAATGTTGGGTAGTCTAATCAATCAGGAATTATACCCGTTTTTTTTCCACGGCTGGTTTGGTTTTACATTCGATTCGAAGGATATTCCACTCATGTTGTTTAGATCTACCCTGGCACTCCCGATTGTGCTGGTCTTTGGATGGACGAACGGCCATGCGCAGGAAAAAATTGGCGGCGCCACTCCCGCTCCAATCGTTCAGGCAAATGCAGCACTCAAGGATCCCTCCAGCTATGCAATGGGTTTCAATATTGGCAGCAACCTGGCTCAGGATGGATTTGCTGACAAAGATTTAGATTCTAAAGATTTGATGATGGGATTGCTGGATGCCTTAAGCAAAAAAGAACCAAAGCTGACACGGGCTCAATTCCAAGAAGCGTTGAATTCGTTGCAACAACGAATGCAAAAAAAGATGATTGAATTAGCAAAGTCGAACTTGGAAAAATCGAACGCATATCTCGAAGTCAACAAGAAAAAGGACGGCGTCCAAACCACTCGGACGGGCCTACAATACCAAGTGATGAAGGCCGGGACAGGTAAAACGCCGTCTGTTACTGACATAGTCGTTTGCCACTACGAGGGTAAGTTGATTGACGGTTTCGTGTTCGATTCTTCCATCAAGAAAAATCAACCTCTTACGCTCGACGTCAGTAAATTCGTACCTGGACTAACAGAAGCCTTTCAACGTATGAAAGTCGGTGACAAATGGGTCATCACGTTGCCGTCTAATTTGGGTTACGGCGAACCGGGGGAACCAAGGGCGGGCATCGGTCCGAATGAAGCCCTCATTTTCGAGATGGAACTTCTAGACGTCAAAAAATAGTCGCGTTTCTTGCGACTCGAATGTGGAAATGCCATGCAAGATGCGTTGAAAAAATGGGGGGCTCAGCTGAATGATTTCGGTCAGGCTCACTTGCTTAAATACTGGGATGAATTGTCGTTGGAAGAACGACAACTTTTGGCCAGCCAGATTGAATCGATTGATTTTCAAGAGATTGCAGATTTGGTTGCTGGCGTTTCCAAGGCGGTCGACTGGCACGATCTTTCGCTGAAAGCTCTTCCACCGTCCGCCATTCGATTGCAGGATCAAAATCCATCGTATTCTGTGGCCGAAGCCCGCGAATGCGGCGAGCAAGCTGTTCGCGATGGGAAAATTGGCATGATTCTGGTAGCCGGCGGTCAAGGAACTCGACTAGGCTTCAATCTCCCCAAGGGCATGTTCCGAATCGGTCCGGTTTCTAATCGAAGCCTCTTTGCAATGCATGTGGATTCCATTCGCGGCGCCATGCGACGGTTTGCAACTTCGATTCCGATGTACGTAATGACCAGTCCTGCGACGGACTTTCAGACCCGAGAATATTTTGATCGCCACCTTGGTATGGGTCTCAAGCCAAAGGATCTCGTTATCTTTTGCCAAGGCTCGATGCCAGCAGTCGATGCATTGAGCGGCAAAATACTATTGGAGTCCAAATGCCGAATTGCTCTTAGTCCGGATGGCCATGGAGGAATCGTTTCTGCCCTTGAGCGTCATGGGATTCTGAAATCGGCTGCCGACCGTGGCATCGAGCATTTCTTTTATGCTCAGGTCGACAATCCGATGGTCCGCGCATGCGATCCAATTTTGATCGGATACCATTTGCTCGCGGCATCTCAAATGACTACACAAGTCGTCAAGAAACGCTTTGGAGTCGAAAAAGTTGGCAATGTTGTTTCAATCAAAGGGCGAACTCACATCATTGAATACAGTGATTTGCCCGAAAGTGTTGCAAATCGAACCAATTCAAATGGGGAGTTAAGCCTTTGGGCGGGAAATATTGCAGTCCACGTTTTGGAGTTGAGCTTCCTTGCTGAGTCGACAAAAAATGCAATGTCGTTGCCATTTCATCGAGCAAACAAGCCTGTACCGTTTCTCAATGACGAGGGAACTCTAGAACAACCAGCTAGTCCAAACGCCACCAAGTTTGAGCGGTTCGTCTTTGATCTTTTGCCATTGGCCGATCGGGCTATTGTGGTAGAAGCGGACGCTGCAGACGTCTTTGCGCCGGTAAAAAACGCCGAAGGTGCTCCGACCGATACCCCGTCGGCCACTCGCGATGCCATTTCAGCTCAACATAAACGATGGCTCGAGCAAGCTGGAATGAACGTAAGCCCTAGCGTGAAAGTTGAGATTAACCCACATTGGGCACTAGACGCGGAAGAAGTACGGATGAAAATTCAAAAGCCTTCGAGCATATTAGTCGATACATACTTTGCTTAGCAATTACGAGGAAACTTCATGCTCCACGCAGTCATCATGGCCGGCGGTTCCGGCACCCGATTTTGGCCAGCAAGTCGTCAGGTTAAACCCAAGCAATTGCTAAAAATGGGCGGCGTCCGAACCATGTTGCAAACCACATTCGACCGGCTTCAGGGATTGGTATCGAGCGAGCACGTTTTGGTCGCGACCAATCAGCAGTTGTCTGATGCCGTGGCAGCCCAGCTCCCGAATCTGCCAATAGAACACATTATTGGTGAGCCTTTCAAACGTGATACGGCACCCTGTATCGGTGTCGCGGCTTCTTTGGTTCATGCTGCCGATGAAAACGGCATTATGGTAGT
Organism: Pirellula sp.; assembly: GCA_031361585.1. Classification (GTDB taxonomy): domain Bacteria; phylum Planctomycetota; class Planctomycetia; order Pirellulales; family Pirellulaceae; genus JBKCUI01. Next base: position 6,570 of record JANLRK010000278.1, read on the forward strand.
TATGCCCTCGGATCACGTCATTGAACCGAGATCCGAGTTTCACCGCGCTATTCGTGCGGCCATCCAACTCGTAGAAGAAGATCCAACACGGATTGTCACTTTTGGTATTCGGCCAAGCTACCCAGCAGAGTCGTTTGGCTACATCCAGCGGGGGGAAGCCATATCGGGAGCGCCGGGCACTTCCACGTTCAAAGTAAATTGTTTTCGGGAAAAACCTGATCGCAAGACAGCAGAAGAATACGTAGAACAAGGGACATTTTATTGGAATAGCGGGATTTTCCTTTGGAAAGCCAGCACGATCCTTCAAGCATTGGCAAGGTACGAGCCTGAAATGCACCTTCATATCGAAAACATCGCGCGCGACATTGGAACGGCCAATTTCCAAAAAAACTTTGCCGAACACTTCGAAAAGATCCAGGGCAAGTCCATCGACTTTGCGGTAATGGAACGCCACGAAAACGTCGTCGTAATAGAGGCGCCTTTCTCCTGGGATGATGTAGGCAGCTGGCAAGCCATCGCGCGTTTGATTGCCCCGGACGAACGGGGAAATGCAGTGGATGGACCTTTCCTTTCGATCGATTCCACAAACAATATCATTCGCTCTGAACCGGATCACCTCATAGT
>JANLRK010000319.1:0-7579 GCA_031361585.1 Pirellula sp.
GACAGCTATCGCGAAGAGCAAAAGGCAAAATCGGAAATGTTGGCCACCTCGAAAGCGGAGACTAACAAAGCCGATTCGAATTCGGTTGCAACGAAGTCCATCAGCAACGTAACCAAGACTCCAGTCAATGGGAATGGGGCAGAAATCGCGAGCAAGAGCAATGCGTATACCAACGCACGTTTCATCGGAATCGATGATTTAAAAGGTAAGGCGCCCACACGGGCTTCTGCGAAACCTGAGTCGCGGGACAGTCAATTCGCTGGCTTCCAAAGCGATGCCCCGAGCTGCGATAGCTGTGGATCGATTACGGTTCGAAACGGCAATTGCTACTTGTGTCACAATTGTGGCAACAGTCTGGGTTGTAGCTAGCTCACGCTGAGTTGCCGACGAATTCCAAAAGGCCAAGGCAAAAACGCCTTGGCCTTTTTTCGTTTTCAAGTAGCTCAGCCTGTCCGCAGGCTGAGGCTTAGCTTATGGAACGTCCGCCTGAGGACAGGCGGACCTACGTGAAAAGGGGTGCAACGCCAGGATCGCAAAGTAGCTATAATGCGGAAAACCATCACCCACCGTATTTGAATTGAGAAGCACTATTATGGTCAAATTTGCGGCGGCATTCATGTCGATCATTTGTTTCCTTCACGACTCAAGTGCGACGGAGACTGCGACCACCACGATTGGCAACATCAACTTCACCGTTGCGAAGGGCTTGACCATCGAACGTGTCGCAGACGAATCGCTAATCCAATGGCCCATCGCTGCAACCTTCAGTGCAAATGGGGACTTGCTAGTTCTCGAATGCCATTGGATCAAGGAAAATGTTCCAAAGCCAAAGCAACTTGAGGCCAAGTCGCACAAGATCGTTCGGCTTTCCGACTCAGATGGTGACGGGCACTACGACCATCGACACGTCATCGCAGATTCGCTTGGTTTCCCAGAGGGCATTATGGTCCTGGGTGATGATTTGTTGGTCTGTGCCCCACCGCAGATCTTGAAACTATCGGACAAAGACAAGGACGGCTTTTTTGAAACAAGCGACGTGTGGTTCGACGCAGGAACGATGACGGGCTGCGCTAACGATCTACATGGCCCAATGCTGGGACCCGATGGATGGGTCTACTGGACCAAGGGTGCCTTTGCCGAACAAAAGCATCCGCTCATCGATCGCTCTAACCCAAACTTGGAAGCAAGCAAACCCTCGAAGGCGGCGCATATTTATCGACGGCATCCCAGCGGCGGTGCGATCGAACGCCTCATGACCGGAGGGATGGATAACCCATCCGATTTGACCTTCACCCCCGAAGGAGAACGAATCTTCTGTTCGACCTTCATGCACCACCCTGGAAATGGGCTGCGAGATGGCATCGGGCACGCTCCTCGGGGTGGACTCTTTGGGAAACAACAACAGTTGCTCGACGGGCACTGGTCGACGGGACCTCTTTTGCAACCGATAACAAATCTTGGACCAGCCGCACCAGCGAGTGTCCATTTCCTGAAGTCTGATGCAATTGCAAAATCCATCAACTTGTACCAGTTTTCCCAAGTCTCTGGGCCACCTAACCGTTTCCTGGTGACTTCGCAATTCAATTTTCATAAGATTGGTTTGCACCGACTTATTCCGAATGGCTCAAGCTTTGAAACCGAAAATCATGAACTACTAGCAGCCGACCGAGTGGATTTCCATCCAGTCGATATCTTGGAGGAAATAGATGGTAGCTTGCTCGTGTTCGATACAGGCGGCTGGTACGACCTATGCTGCCCAAGTTCAGGGAGTGATCAAAAGGTTGCGATGGGTGGCATCTACCGATTGAGATCGACCTCACTCAAAGTCTCTAATATCAAAAATTCGTTGCTCTCGATCGAACAAGCCACTCGCTTGGCCATGGACAAGTCGTTGGATAGCGTCTCGCGAAAAGAAGCGATGTGGCAACTAGCCAGCGCCATTACGGCTTCGGCAGACCAAAGTCACTTGGCTGAAAAAATCATCGCGCTGCTCGGCGATCCAGACCCAAGCGTTCAGCAAACGGCCGCGAACATTGTCGGATTGAATCGGTGGAAACATGCCGTAGATGGATTGTTGGGCTCTATCAAGAGCGACTCGCCAGCAACCGTGCGATCGGCCATCGAATCCCTTGGCGCCATCGGAAATTCAACTTGCTTAAGGCCAATTCTGGCTGCAATGGCCCGATTCCCCAAAGACCGATTGATCACGCACTCTGGAATCTATGCGTTAATGGAAATTGACGAAATAGAAAGCATGGTTTCCATTGCAATGCAGACCAGCGACGAGACTGAATTGCATGCGACCGCGTACGCATTGAATCAACGCGGGAAAATTCCAGACTCACTCCTACCCCAGCTCGTTCCGAGTTTGGCGGGTGCTAATGAAGCACTGCGTTCAGTCGCAATCGAATGCCTTACCAAGACCCCACAGGGCATTTCGTTGTGCATCCCATTTCTGGAGTCCGCATGGGAAAAAGAAGATTTAAATCAGTTTGCAGCCGGCTCAAAGATCGTCCAATTAGGCCGGACGAACAAGGCCATCGTTACTCGAGTCGGAGATTGGATGCGGACCGCCCAGTCGCAACCGGTTGCACGTCAAGACTGGCTTCTCGTTTGCGTGCAGTCCGGCGATCAGATGCCGGAAGAGTGGTCTGGTCCGATTGCATCATGGATCGGGGTCGCTCCCAACGACATCCTACTGAAAATCGCTAATTCGATTCGCAAAGCCACTTATTCGGATGAGGATCGCGTTACGATTGCAACGGCGCTGCGAGCTAGAGCCGAAGCCATAGGTCTCAAGGCGCCCGAGGTTTCGCTTGCAACTCTTGCATCGACCCCCAACAACTCCGAGCTGCTCAGCAGCACATGCGCTAAGTTAATCATCGAACAACTTACGGCAACCGATAGCACATTGGCGGGCCAAGCCGATGCTGCGCTTTCTAGGTCTGTTTTCCATGTTGAAACAGCCCGAGAATTGATTGCCGTTTTGGAGAGAGTACCCTCGCTGCATTTACAGACAGCCATCGACTCGTTGCTACGTTGCTCGAATGCAGAAATAGATCAATTCCTACTTGAAAAATTACCATTGGTGCCGGCCCTTAAAACACTAGCCATCGAGAAAGTTGTCGCCAGCGTTCAGGGGCGACCGGACGCTATAAAGAAGAATTGGGCAGCCATGATGCAGGCTGCGATTCGACCGCCTGAGAACATTGCGGAAGAACTGGACGGATGGCTCAAACGCTTGCCGGCGGGCGACCCCAAACGAGGCTATCAGATCTTCAGCAATGCAAAGGCAGCATGCAGTAGTTGCCACCAAATCGGTTATGTCGGCGGCAGACTCGGACCTGAGTTGAGCTCCGTCGGTCGGACTCGGACTCGACGAGATTTGGTGGAAGCCATTGTTTACCCAAGCCTTCGGATGGCACAAGGCTACAATCCCGTTCGTATTCGAACGGTCCATGACGAGGTATTCAATGGCTTGCTTTCTAAACAAACTGAGTCTTATGTTGAACTACTTTGCGGAGCCGACAAAGTGTGTCGAATTGAAAAGTCGGAGATTGAGGAACAAAGCGAGAGCAAGCAATCTGTAATGCCGACCGGATTGGATCAACAAATTGCGTTAGAAGACTTCGCTGACTTGCTAGCGTTTTTAGAATCAAAACGTTAGCCAAAGAGTGTCTTTAAACCTAACAAAAGTTTTGGGTAAAGAGTAGAACGGCACTCCGTGCCGTGAAAAACGGCACGGAGTGCCGTTCTACACCAATTAATAGTCAATTGCCGAATCGCTGGCTTGCTCGTCTTGTTGGTTCCGCACCTCTTCCATCGTTAGAGCGATTACACTTACATAGCGACGAATGGCTTCGGCAAAGTTCTTTGACTGTTCTGCCCCCTTCGCAACTCTCATATCCTCGTCGATTCGAGAGGACTCGATCTTCCAGTTGTTTTCACGGACCCAATCGTTGAGTTCGCTTATGACTTGTGTCAGATTGTTGGCGAACACAATATCCGGTTTGCAAATCGCTTTTCGGTACGGGCCTCGCCCGTATTGGCCATTCACTTCATTGCTGACACGTTGGCTTTGGTATTTAAGCCAGCCTGTAGCAAAGGCAACCGCTGCAGCCCCACCAGCCAGACAGGCAACGGGAAATTGACCAAGCAACAACAACACTACGCAGCTCAACAACCCGATCGCAGTAGCAATGCCGAACGCGACTGGGAATTGGGGCGCAACGGCAGATGGATTAGTGTCCATCGCAGCACCACTTTGCATCAGCCCTTCGTTCTTAACCTCGCCAACGACAACCGTAATGTTGTCTGGTCCACCTCGTAGGTTCGCCAAGTCGATCATTGCATCGACCGCTGTCTGGATATCAACGACTTGTAGAAGTACGCCCATCTCTTCATCCGTGAGTTGGCCACTGAGTCCGTCGCTACACATCAAAAACTTGTCCCCAACGCGCAGGGGAAAGGGGCCTTCCAAATCGACAGCCACCGTTCCGTTTGGACCTAGCGACCGGGTGATCACGTTCTTTGGGATAGCGTTGCTACGAAGCGCCTCTTCACTAACTTCGCCAGATGCTCGCATTTCCCAGACAAGCGAATGATCGAACGTCAATTGTTCGAATAGATTTCCTCTCAAGCGGTAGACGCGACTATCTCCCACATGCGCGACAACGGCGCCTTCGGGCAAAATAGCCAACGCACAAGTTGTGGTTCCCATGCTTCGGAATTCTGGATTGGCCTGGCCTCGCCGAAAGATTTCACTGTTCGTTTCGATCAAAGATCGCTGAAGAGCCTCCGAGGGAATCCCCTTTAGTAATTTGCCGTAATGGTGCGGAATCAATTCAACCGACAGTCGACTCGCCAATTCTCCAGCAGCATGGGCACCCATCCCATCCGCCACGATCAACAGGTGACCTGATTTTTGCCATGCGGCCTCATCCTCCGCCATGACCACGGCAAAACTATCCTGATTGTTCCGGCGCCGCATGCCGACGTGGGTTGCCGACGCGACTGCAAAAGAGTCTTGCCAAGAGGATTGGGAAGATGAAGTTGGTTGAGGCAAGATATTCAATATCTACAAACGGCATAACTGGCGCAAGGATGGCGACGAACGCAGGCGTTCTATCATACCACGCGCCTCGTAAAGCTTCGATTCCCGATCGCATCCGATTTTGAAAATCATCTCAATTCCGGTGCAGCGTTCCGGTAGCCACGAACCAAGTTATGCAAGATGATCGCCGCGGCAACGCTAACGTTGAGCGAGTCTGTACTTAAAGCCATATCGATCCTCACTCCGCGGCTCGCCACATTCTGTAACTCCATAGGCAATCCATGAGCTTCGTTGCCTAATAGGACAAGGGCAGGACCGATACGAACGAAATCGCTTAGCTCTTCACTTGTTTTCGACAAACACGCAGCAATCGATTCGATGCCCATTTCGCTGCACTTTCCCAAGACCTGCATTGGATTTGAGGCATCAAAAAGGCGTAATTGGAAGGCGTTTCCCATGGATACTCTTAGAACCCGACGCGCAAACGGATCGACGCATTCCGGTCCGATCAACACATCCGAAATACCCAACGCGGCACACGTGCGGAATATCGACCCCATGTTCTCGGGATCTTGCAAACCAACCAACATGGCCCCCACCCATCTTGCCGTAAGCGTAATCGCCCCCTTTTCAAATCTAAGAAATCTTGGCCGAATCCCGCACGCCAAATAGCCGCGATGGAACGCAAATCCTATTAATTCGGAAACTTGATCGCCCGGAATCGCAAATAAATCGATCTCTGGCGGCAACCAACCTTCAGCCTCATTGAGGTACTTTTCGTCTACCACAAAGGAATCAATGGCCATGCCACTCGCCACCAATCGCTGCACCAATGGTTTGCTCTCAGCGATAAACCTGCCGCTAACCCGAGTAAGGTTCGTGGTGCGCAAATTGCGATAGGGATCAAGTCGAATAGAGCCAAGATCAGATAAGTGATGAACGGGCATTGTTCAGAAAAAATAAAAGAAGAGTACTGCGACGAAAACGTCCACCTGAGAAAAACGTCCGCCGGAGGACAGGCGGACCTACGTGTAACTACTTTGGCCGGCGCACATTCACGCGCTGCGACCCGGACGCCCATTCGTCTTTTCCGTAAACAAATGCTCGCACCACACACCTTCCACGACAATCCTCGGGTAACGATAGCTCATGCGAAAATTCCCCAGCGGCGATTTCTTGCTCAAACTTCACTAACACAAGATCACTCGCACGCGAATAGTTTGATTGCATGGTCTTGCGCTGTTCGTCTGTCCCTTTGAAGTCACTTATCGTTTGAACGCCGGCCGGCAGTCTGTCTCTGGACAATGCTAACTCAATTTTGAGCGTTCCTGGATGCGGCGAACGGCCAGAGATGACCATCGAACTTCCGGCCAACGGTTCACCTGTGCAACAAATCGGCATTCCAATCGGATGCCGTATTCGCAGAAGCGGATCGCCCAGTAGATTCATCAAACGGACATGCTCCCGGCACTCTTCGGTTAAATCATGCCCTCCTGGACTCAAGGCTATGGCCATTTGCTCCATCATCGACTTTTGTTTTGCTCGAAGACGACCTGCCTCCAAATCCTGAGTCGGCGTAACAACGCCCGAGTTGAATTCTTGGATAGTAGTTCTCGGCTCACCTTGCTTCCAAATATTGCGCTTAGCGTTTAACAGGATTCCACCCAACGTTGGGATTTGATCGCGAAAGCAACCGTCCATCATTTCCGTCGACAATTGGCTCAAACCATAAGGCATTGTAACTCTTGAGCCAGCGATAACCGCTACAGGCCCATCTTTCCTGGCGAGCAAAGTCTCGGCAAAGCAGTCAACGCGAGCGTCGAAAGCGCCAGTAAAGCAGGCCAACATCAAAGCGATTGAGGGCCCGTCCGGAATATCGAATTGAGATACGTGCTCGCTTAAGCAAATGGGTATCGCCTCGTCCCCTACCATTATGTCATCGAGCCGGTCAACATTGCCGTGACCAATATAAACCCAAAACAAGCCTCCCTCATTGATCTTCCCGATAAACGAACGCGTCAATGAAAACGGATCCGGACAATACGGACTAGTTAGGCTGGCATAAGTCATATTCAATTGAAAGCGATCCGGGATCCCTTCCGATAAAAGTCGCCTTGCCACACTTTCAATAGCCGTATCGGCCAACACTCCAAATCCACCCACACCGGCTGTCGCATGAATTCGATCTCTCCATGGCCCAAAGGATTGAGATAATTCATAGTCGATACTTCGACGAAGCATTCTCGACAGGTCTTCTGGGCTCTTTGCCGGCAATCTACCAACTGCTAGCTCCGGGCACTCGTCGCCATCCATATCTCCATAGCCAAGGTCGGTCGCAAGAGTTGCAGTGGTATAAGGTCCTAGCTTGACTGTAGTCGGGATTTGAAATGTCGGCGTGAGCGTTATGAACTTAGGTTTTTTTGAATCTGCATCGACCATGTATCCAACGTCGCCGCACAGTAGCACGGCAGTTACCGGAACGTTGGCCTGTTGGGTCGCGTTGAGTATCGATCGCCTCAGCTCCTG